>CAYLJK010000078.1:0-8802 GCA_964383975.1 uncultured Gemmatimonadales bacterium
TCCGGGTACGTGACTCGGCTCCCCGGGCGCAGGGCCGTCCGCTCCCCGCCGGCTACCCGCGAGACGGCGGCGAGCAGCTCCCGGATCCCGTCGCCGCTGCGCGCCGACGTGCCGACGACCGGCGCGCCGAGCACCCGCTCCAGCGCCGGGAGGTCCAGCGCGATGCCGTGTCGCTTCGCCTCGTCGAGCAGGTTCACGCAGATCACCGCACGGTCGGTGATCTCCAGGACCTGGAGCGCAAGGTTGAGGTTGCGCTCCAGCCGCGTCGCGTCCATCACCACCACCGTGACGTCCGGGCGGTCAAAGAGGAGGAAGTCGCGGGCAACCTCCTCGTCCACCGTCGCGGCCTGGAGCGAGTAGGTGCCCGGCAGATCCACGACCCGGTAGCGGGCGCCGCTGTGCACGAACGTCCCCTCCGCGCGGACCACCGTCTTCCCCGGCCAGTTGCCGGTGTGCTGCCGCAGCCCGGTCAGCGCATTGAAGACCGTGCTCTTGCCGGTGTTGGGGTTCCCGGCGAGCGCCACGGTGAAGGCGCGCCGCTCGGCCGCGCGAGGGGCGGCGGCGAGTGGGGCGGCGATCGCGCTCACGCGACCTCCCGTGCCGTCTCGGCCGGCGAGACGAGGACCCACGCCGCGTGCGCGCGCCGCAGCGCCACGAGCGCCCCCCGCACCCGGTACGCCACGGGGTCGCCGAGGGCCGCCCGGCGCTCCGCGGTGACCACCGTGCCCGGCACGAAGCCGAGGTCAAGCAGGCGTCGCCGCTGGGCGCCGCGGCACGCGGATGCGAGCCCCGCCACCACCGCCTGCTCGCCCACCGCCACGTCGGCGAGCACCCGCACACCCGATTCCGCGGCCGCGCGCCGCACCGTCACGAGCGGCGCATCGGGCCCGCGGACCGCCAGCTCCCGTCCCTCGGCCCGCAGAACGACGGCGTCGCCCTCACGCCGGAGGACCGCGGCATGCATCCCGGCGCGCACGCCGGCCCCGAGGAGGCGCCGGTACGCCTCGTCGGGCTCGTCCTCGACATGCACGACCTCGATGCCCTCGCCCGGTTCACAGGATGCGAGCGGCTCGCCCGCGGGCTCCACGAACGACCCGTCGGCGTCGGGGATGGGATCCCCGTGCGGATCGAAGAGCGGCCGACCCATGCGCCGCTCGAGACGCTCCACGTCTTCCCGCGTGACCTGGTGCTCCTCATCCTCTGCCCGCTCGTGCCACTCGCGCTCGTCCACGCCGGTGCGGTCGGCCAGGAAACGCTCGAGGAGCCGGTGGGCGCGGATCACCTCGAGAGCGCGGACGCGCCCGCGCTCGGTGAGTGACAGGTGGCCCGCATCGTTCCCGAGCAGCCCGGCGTCCTCCAGCGCGGCCATGACGCGCCGGCTCTGCCCGTCGGTCACCCCGATCTCCCGGGCGAGCCGGCTCGCTGCCCTCACCCGGCCGTGGAAGACGGCCTTCAGCGCGTCGTCGCCGACGACGGCATCAGTCCGGCCGCGGCGATGGCGCCAGCGCCGCAGCAGCCGGCGGCCAGGCCAGAGCACCAGCGCGGCAGCAACTGCTGCGGCCCAGAACAGAATGAGTCCGGCCCGAGGGTCTAGCATCGGCTAATAAAGTATTTAGCTACCCCAAAATCGGCAACCGCACAGCTACGCGTCCCCAGCGCTACTCAGCAACGGGTTGTGGCACTTGGAGTTCTGACCTAGGACCGATCCGACTGGAGCAGCAGGCCGATCTGGCCGAGCACCCGCTCGGTGAGTCCCCAGATTGTGAGCCCGTCGAGCACGATGGAGCGGAACTCCATCGGGCCGGTGGGGAGTTGTAAGGTCATCGGGCGGTGGTTCGCCGGGTCGAAGACGCGAGCGACCGGGAGCCAGAGCGCGAGTTCCACCTCAGGCCCGGCGCACACCTCTGGACGTCCGGCCACGGCGAAGACGACCGGCGTCACCACCACACGCGGCAAGGTGGAAGAGCGGGGGAAGACATCGTCGAGTGCACCGAGCCGCTCGCCGAGGCGGGCGAGAGGCAGGCCGGTCTCCTCCTCAGTTTCGCGCTCGGCGGTCCGGCTGGCGTCCTCCCCGTCGGCCGCGCGAAAGCCGCCGGGGAAAGCGACGTGCCCCGACCACGGGTCGCCGCGCCGCTCGCGCCGCTTCACGAACAGGAGCGCCCCTTCGCGCTCCCGGGTGATCACGACGGCGACCGCCGCCCGTTGCACGTCCGAGGCAGCGACCGTAGCGGGCATGCGGCGGCGCAGCACGTCGGCGAGGCGCGCGGCCGCGTCAGCGGTGACGAGCGTCACGGGTGCGACGGTTCCCCGTCATCCGACGGCGGTCGGGCGCTGCCGGCAGCGAAATTGCCTATTGCGCGACTCACTAGATTCGTATGTACACGCCAGCGCGGGAGGTCGCCATTCGCATCTTCGGTGTCAGCCTGCTTGCGGTCGCGGCGGTCGCTGCGGCGCGCATCCTGTGGAAGCGCCGCCGGGAGGAACTGCTCGCCCTCGGGGAGGCCGGTGATCGCGGTCTCGATGAACTGAGGGCGGCGGGGTTCTGAACCCCGCCCGATCGGAGACGGAGCGGCCCGGGCCGGTGCCCGGGCCGTTTCGTTCCCGGGCTTCAGAGCAGCCCTTTCGCCAGCCACCCCACCGTCCGCTCCAGCACCTGGTCGAAGACCGGGTTGGTCCCCTGCCACGGATGGCGGATCCCGAAGGTGTGGTCCGCTCCCTCCATCAGCAGCAGCTCCGTCTCCGCTCCCGCCGCCTCGGCGAGCCTCACGCCGCTCGAGACGGGGACGGTGGCGTCGTCACTGCCGTGGATGACCAGCCATGGCACGCGGATGCGGCCGGCGGCCGCGACGATGTTCAGCGTTCCGCCCCGGTGCCGCTCCAGGTCGTCCAGCGCCTCGGTGGTCATCGTCAGCACCTGGCCCGTGCGGCTGTTCACCACCTCGAGGCGTCCGTCGCGCCGCCACTGCTCGAGCAGCTCCACGGGCCAGAGCAGGAAGTCGTGCACCGCGGCCCAGGTCACCAGGGCGCGCACCCGCGCATCGCCTGCCGCGTGCAGCACCGCGAGCGCGCCCCCGCGGCTGTGCCCCACCAGGCCGAGCACCGGAGCGCAGAGCACGGTCGCGGCGTGGTCGGCCACGGTGCGCAGGTCCTGGAGGTCCGCGGTGGGCCGCTGCCGGGCGAAGCGGTCGAGCTGGTCGCAGACGTCGCCGTCACGTACGCCGCTGCCGGAGAAGTTGAACGACACGGCGGTGAAGCCGGCCGTGGCGAGCCGCTCCGCGAGCTTCGGGAAGAAGCCCCAGTCCTTGAAGCCCTTGAAGCCGTGGCAGATGAGGACCGCGGGCCGCGCCTCCCCGGCCCGCGCACTTGTGCGCACATCCACGCGGATCGGTTCGCCGTCCGCGCCGGGAAGCTCCAGCGCCGCTAGCCGGGGGGTGGCCATGCGGCTATCTTCGCGCCCCAGTGACCAACCCCGCCAGCCGCCATTCCGCGCCGACCCTTTTCGCCGTGGGGCGCGCGGTCGTCTCCATGCGCGAGGCGCTCGTGGCCCGCTGGGCGCAGTGGATCACCGACCACGCGAACGGCGGAGCCACCGTGAGCGCCGCGCAGTTGGAGCGGCTGCTCAGCCTCATCGTGGGGCTGCTCGCGCACATGATCGGCGCGCTGCGCCGCGAGGCGCGGGAGGCCTGGTCCGAGGCCGCCCAGCTGTACGGGCGCATCGCGGAGGCGCGCGGCCTCTCGACCGGCGAGGTCGCCGAGGAGTTCCAGCACCTGCGGGAGCTGCTCATCGTCAGCCTCGGCGACATCATTGTGGCCATGCCGGCGCGCCAGCAGATGCCGGCCGTGCTGCGGGTGAACCGGGTCTGCGACCTCGGTGTGGCCAACGCGGTGGTCGGGTACACCGACGCGCTGGTCGCCAAGATGTTCGTGCGCGACGGCGTGCCGGTGCCGACCGCCGACAGCGTGCGGGAGCTGGTCGCGCAGATCGAGGAGCTGGAGGGCGACCTGCGCCGCCTCGACGAGCGGTCAGCCGGCTGAGATCTCCTCGCCCCCGTCCACATTGATCACGTTCCCCGTCACCCAGCCGGCGCCCGGCTGGCAGAGGGCGAGGAGCGCGCCGGCCACGTCCTTCGGCGTGGTGAGCCGCTGCGACGGGTTCTTCTGCGCCGCCCCCTCGAGGAGCCGGTCGTTGCCGGGGATCTTCCGGAGCGCCGGGGTGTCCGTGACGCCGGCGCGGAGCGCGTTCACCGCGATGCCCATCGGCGCCAGCTCGAAGGCGAGCTGCCGGGTGTGCGACTCCAGCGCGCATTTCGCCGCGGAGACCGCGCCGTACGAGGCGATGGCGCGGGTCGAACCGGAGCTGGTCATCGAGAAGATGCGCGCGCCGTTGGCCATCAGCCCCTTCGCCACGATGTCCTGCGTCCAGTAGACCAGGCTATGCGCCATCACCGCCAGCGTCATGTCCATCTGCTGCTCGGTGATGCGGTCCTCGCCGACGAACGGGCGGAGCGTCCCGAAGGCGAGCGAGTGCAGCAGCACGTGGACCTGCGCCCGCTCGGCGGCCAGCGCCTCGACGACTTCCTTGCGCTTCTCCGGGTCGGCGGCGTTCACGTTGAAGAACAGCGCGCGCCGGCCGCGTCCCTCGATGGTCCGGCGGATCTCCTCCACCTGCTGCAACCCGGCCTTGCGGTCCAGGTGCACCCCGCAGATGTCGTAGCCGGCGGCGGCGAGGGTGAGCCCGCACTCGGCGCCGAAGCCGCTCGACGCGCCCAGAATGAGTGCCCAGCGCGGCGCGGCCGACGGTGCGTTCGACACAGCGATGTCCCCCTGAGGAATGCGGGGAATCTGGCATTCGCGGCGAGCCGCGACAAGCTTACTGGTCCATGCACCGGCCCTCGCTGTCGCTGAGCATCCTCCTCGGCCTCACCACTGGGATGGCCCTCGGGCTCGCCGCGGCGGCCGCGGGCGGCCCGCTGCGCGCCGTGGCCACGGGCGTCGAGCCCGCCGGCACCGTGTGGATCAACCTCATCCGCATGTGCGTCATCCCCCTCGTCGTGACGGCCCTGGTCTCGGGCGTCGGCGGCCTGGGGGACCCGCGCCGCCTGGGGCCGGTGGGACTGCGCACGTTGGCGTTCATCGTGGGCGGCATCACGCTGGCCGCCCTCACGGGCCTCGCCGTCGCGCTGCTGCTCGCGCCGCTCGCCCCGGTGGCGGCCGGATCCGCGGCGGCGCTGCGCGACACGGCGGTCGAGGGCGCCGACGCGGTGGTGCGCCAGGCGGCGCAGGTGAAGGGGCTCCGCGACTTCCTCCTCGATCTCGTGCCCGCCAACCCGGTGCGCGCCGCGACCGAGGGTTCGCTGCTCCCGCTCACCGTCTTCGCCGTGCTGTTCGGCGCGGCGGTGGGTGCGCTTGCCGAGGAGCCGCGGCGCGCGGTCCTCGCCGTGACGGACGCGGTGCTCGCCGCGATCATCCGGCTCGTCGAGTGGGCCATGGTGCTCGCCCCGGTGGGCGTGCTGTGCCTCGTGGCCCCGGTGGTGGCTCGGCTCGGCTGGGAGAGCCTGCGCAGCCTGGCGATGTTCGTCGTCGCGGTGGTCCTCGCCGCCGTGCTCTTCGGCGCGGTCGCCTACGGCCTCGCGATGCGCGTGCTGGTGCGCCTCCCGGTCGCGCGGTTCGCGCGCACCATCACCCCGGGGACCGCGGTCGCGTTCACCACGGCCTCCTCGATGGCCGCGCTCCCCACGATGATGGACACGGCCCTGCGGAACCTGCGGATGTCGAAGGGCGTCGCGAGCTTCGTGCTCCCGATCGCCGCCACGCTGAACCGTCCCGGCAGCGCCATCTACCAGATGGCGGCGGTCGTCTTCATGGGCTCGCTCTACGGCGTCACGCTCGGTCCCGGCCAGCTCGCCGCGGCCTTCGCCACCTCGCTGCTGATGACGTTCTCGGTCGCGGCGATGCCGTCGGCGACGGTCTTCACCACGGCGCCGGTCCTCGCCGCCGCCGGGCTGCCGCTCGAATCGCTCGCCCTGCTGCTCGGCGTGGACCGGATCCCCGACATGTTCCGCACGGCGCTGAACGCCGTGGGGCACCAGACGGTCGCCGCCGCGGTGGCGCGCTCCGGCGGCGAGACGCTCGCCTGAGCGCCTCCGCCTGGGTCGGCGCGGCGGCCGCCGCGCCCTGGCTCGCCGGCGGCCTCGCCGCCCTCTTCGCGCCGGCGCCGAAGCCAGACCTGCGCGACTATGCGCCTGCCGAGGGCGCCGACCTCCCGCTCCTCTCCGTCGTGCTCCCGGCGCGCAACGAGGCGCACAACATCGAGCGCTGCGTGCGCTCGTTGTGCGCCAGCCGCTACCCGCGGCTCGAGATCATCGTGGTGGACGACCGCTCCGGGGACGGCACCGGCGGCTTGGCGCGCCGGGCCGCGGCCGGCGATCCGCGCGTGCGCGTGCTCGACGGCGCCGATCTGCCGGCCGGATGGTTCGGCAAGGCGTGGGCCTGCTGGCAGGGGTTCCGGGCCGCCGGCGGCGCGCTGCTCCTGTTCACCGATGCCGACACGGTCCACGGCCCCGACCTCCACGCCCGCGCGGTCGCGGTCATGCAGCGCGAGGGCGCCGACCTCGTGACGGTCATGCCGCACCAGGAGCTGGTATCGTTCTGGGAACGCGCGGTCCAACCGTTCTTCTTCCTCTTCCTGGGACTGCGCTTCGGCACGCTCGAGCGCGTCAACCGCGGCCGGCGCCCGCGCGACGCCATCGCCAACGGCCAGTTCATCCTGGTGACGCGCGCGTCCTACGAGCAGGTCGGCGGACACGAGGCGGTGCGCGACACGGTCGTCGAGGACCTGATGCTCGCCGTCGCGTACCGCACGGCCGGGCGTCGGCACTTCCTCGCGCTTGGCGAGGACCTCTCGGTCCGGATGTACACGTCGCTGCGCGGCATTGTGGAGGGGTGGACCAAGAACCTCTTCTCGGGTGCCGTGCAGTCCTTGGGCCACCGTGGCCTCGCGACGCTCGCGATGCTCGCCGCGCTCAACGTGCCGCTGGCCTTCCTCGTCCCCGCGGCGGCGCTCGTCGCGGGGCCGCTGGCCGGCAGTGCCGCGCTGACGCTCTTCGGCGCCCTGGCCTGCACCGGCTGCACGCTGATCCTCGGCCGCATGCTGTACGCCGCGCGCGCGCCGGCGTGGTACGCCCTCTGCCACCCGCTCGGCGCGGCGGTGATGGCGTACATCATGGTCCGCGGCACCGTCCGCGGCACGCGCCGCATCGAATGGAAGGGCCGCACCTACTCCCACGCGCAGAGGACCGCATGAGCGACGCCCCGCGCCGCTTCCACCCCGCCACGCGGACGTACCGCTTCACGGTGCTCGTCTTCTCCGCGGCGATCATGGTCGGCAACTACTTCGCCTACGACGTCATCGGGGCGCTGGCGCCGACGCTGATGGAGGCGTGGCACACCACGCAGGAGGGGATCGGCTCGCTCTACACGGTGTACAGCGTCGCGGCCATCTGCACGGTGGCGCTGGCCGGCTTCATGGCCGACCGACTCGGGACGCGCCTCGCCGGCGTGCTGCTCGCAGCCGTCGTCTCGCTCGGGGCCGCGCTGGTGGCGATGGCGCCGAGCCTTGAGGTGGCGTTCGTCGGCCGCGCGATCTTCGGCGCCGGCGCGGAGTCCCTCATCGCGGTGCAGAGCGCGATGCTCGCCCGGTGGTTCCGGGGGAAGGAGCTGGCGCTCGCCTTCGGCATCACCCTCGCCATCTCGCGCCTCGGCACGCTCTTCAGCTTCAACACCGCGTCGGCCGCGGCGGCCCGGTTCGGCTGGCAGGCGGCGCTGTGGATCGCCGCCGGCCTCTGCGTCCTCAGCCTCGGCAGTGCGATGGTGTACTGGGTGCTCGACCGGCGCGGCGAGAAGCCGCTCGGCCTCGCGGAGGCGGGCGCGGGGGAGCGGATCATCCTCGCCGACGTCGGGAGGTTCACCCGCAGCTACTGGTACGTCGTGCTGCTCTGCGTCACGTTCTACTCGGCGATCTTCCCGTTCACGGCGCTCAGCACCGACTTCTTCCACGAGAAGTGGGGGATGCCGCTCACCACCGGCGGCGGCGAGAGCTTCCTCGGCGCCGTGTTCCGGGATTTCCTCCACATGTTCAGCACCGCGCCGGGCACGACGAGCATCATCATCTTCGCCTCGCTCTGCTTCGCGCCGTTCGCCGGTGGTCTGGTGGACCGCGTCGGGAAGCGCGCGTCGCTGATGGTGCTGGGCTCCGCGCTGATGATCGTCTGCTACCTCGCGCTCGCGTTCACCGCCGTCCCGCCGCGCTGGCCGATGATGCTGCTCGGCGCGGCGTTCGTGCTGGTCCCCGCGGCGATGTGGCCGGGCGTGGCGCTGATCGTGGACGCGAAGCGGGTCGGCACCGCGTACGGGCTGATGACGATGATCCAGAACGGCGGCCTGGCGCTCTTCCCGTGGCTCAACGGGAAGCTCCGCGTGGCCACCGCGGGCTACCAGGCGAGCATGCTGATGTTCGCGGGGCTCGGTGTCCTCGGGCTCGTCTTCGCGCTGCTCCTCAGGCGGACCGATGCCCGGGCGGGCCGGGTGCTGGAGCGGGGGAGGGGCGCGTAGCCTCGGCGGCGCGTGTCGCCGCCCGCATGTCACGGACGAACCCCTCGATCTCCCGGCGCAGCGCACCGGCGTCCACCGCGTGTCGGGCGATCCGCGCCGCCACCGCCGAGCCGCTGATCACGCCGGCCGCCCCCATGGCCAGGGCGGCGCGCACATGCTCCGGCTCCGCGACCCCGAAGCCGAGGAGCGCCG
>CAYLJK010000079.1:0-7373 GCA_964383975.1 uncultured Gemmatimonadales bacterium
GCATCATGCTCGTGTATTACCGGTTCGCCGGAGCGCTGGCGGTGGTGGCCCTGGGCTTCTACGCCCTCTTCACCCTGGGCGGCCTGGCGGCGATGGGCGCCACGCTCACGCTCCCGGGGATCGCGGGGTTCGTCCTCTCCCTCGGCATCGCGGTGGACGCCAACGTGCTGATCTTCGAGCGCATCCGCGAGGAGTTGGGGCACGGCAAGTCCGTCCCGCGCGCCATTGACGAGGGCTACCGGATGGCGATGAGCGCCATCGTGGACTCGAACGTCTCGACGATCCTCACCGCGATGTTCCTGTTCCTGTTCGGGACGGGCCCGGTGAAGGGCTTCGCGATCACGCTGATCCTCGGGATCCTCTCGTCCATGGTCACGGCGATCTTCGTGACGCGCACCTTCTTCATGCTGTACCTGGCCCGCAAGGCCCAGGTCACCACGCTGAGCATCTGATGATCCGGTTCTTCGCGAACGCGAACTACGACTTCATCGGCGTGCGGAAGTACGCGTACGCCGTCACGGCCGCCGTGATGATCCCGGGGCTCATCCTCCTGGGGTTTCGCGGCGTCAACTACTCGATCGAGTTCACCGGCGGTACGCTGGTCCAGGTGAAGGCCAGCCGGCCCGTGCTCATCGGGGACATGCGCGCCGCGCTGGACCGGGGCGGCGTGCGCGGGGCCGAGATCACGAGCTTCGGGACCGAGCACGAGTACGTGGTGCGCGCGCGGCTGGGGGAGGGCGCGCAGGCGGGCGCGGAAGGCGAAGCGCAGGCGACGGCGGCGCGCGTCACGCAGGCTCTCAACGAGGCGTTCGGCGAGGGGACGTTTACTCTGGAGCGGCGCGAGACGGTCGGCCCCAAGGTCGGCGGCGAGCTGCGCGAGAAGGCATTGTTCGCGATCCTCGCCTCGTTCCTCGTCGTGCTTGTGTACCTGGCGTTCCGGTTCGAGTGGCGCTTCGGGCTCGCGGCGGTGGTCGCCACCGCGCACGACCTGCTGACCACGCTGGCGTTCATCGCCTACATGGACCTGGAGGTCTCCCTGGTGGTGGTGTCCGGCATCCTGACGATGGTCGGCTACTCGCTCAACGACACCATCATCATCTTCGACCGGACCCGCGAGAACCTGCACAAGTACAAGCGCGACGACCTCGCCGGCATCCTCAACCGCTCCATCAACGAGACGCTGCCGCGCTCGATCCTGACGCACGGGACGACGATGGCGGCGCTGCTCGCCCTGCTGCTCCTCGCGGGCGAGGTGATCCGGCCGTTCGCATGGGTGATGCTGTTCGGCGTGTTCACCGGCACCTTCTCATCCATCTACATCGCGGCGCCGATCCTGCTCTTCATCGAGCGGCGCTGGCCGGGGAAGGATGCGCGGGGCGTGAAGGCCCGGGTTGCGCCGGCGGGGCACGCGGTGCCGCAAGTCGAGCCCGCCGACTGAGGCGTGCTGGTCGACTCCCACTGCCACCTCGCGGACGCCGCCTTCGCGGCGGACCGCGAGGCGGTGGCGGCACGGGCCCGGGCGGCGGGGGTCGGCGCCGTCGTCGTGGTGGCCGACCGCCTGGAGACCTCCGAGACGGCTCGCGCCCTGTGCGCGGGCCGTTCCGATCTGTGGGCCACGGCGGGGGTCCATCCCCACCACGCGGCCACCTTCGATGCCCAGGCGGCCGGAGCGCTGGACCAAATCCTCGCCGATCCCGAGGTCGTCGCCGTGGGCGAGACCGGTCTCGACTACCACTACGACCATGCCCCCCGCGAGCGGCAGCGCGAGGCGTTCGCCTGGCATCTCGCCGCGTCGAGCCGCGCGGGGAAGCCCGTGGTGGTCCATGCGCGCGAGGCGGACGCGGACGTCGTGCGCGCCATCGCCGACGCGCCGGACGGCGTCACGGGCGTGCTCCACTGCTTCAGCGCTGGCCCGGAGGTCCTGGAGGCGGGGCTCGCGCGCGGCCTCTTTGTCTCCTTCTCCGGGATGGTGACCTTCCGCGGCTGGGACCAGGCGTGGGCCGTGGAGCGCGTCCCCGACGATCGGCTGCTCGTGGAGACCGACGCCCCGTACCTCGCGCCCGCGCCGCACCGGGGCCGGCGTAACGAGCCCGCGTACGTCGCGCTCACCGCGGCGCGGCTCGCGGCGCTGCGCGGCACGACGCTCGAACGACTGTCCGAGCTGACGACGGCGAACGCGCTCCGCCTCTTTCGCATCCCGGTGACCCCCGGTTAGCATGATGGGCGCGCCGGGCGCCGCACGGCCCGGTCCCCTCCCACTTCCACGCGTGATTCCCTGACGACCATGACCGTCCCGTCGGACATCGCCATCGCGCAGGCCGCCACGCTGCGGCCCATCACGGACATCGCGCACGAGCTCGGGCTCGCCGACGACGAGCTGGAGCTGTACGGGCGCCACAAGGCCAAGATCCGCCTGGAGGCACGCGAGCGGCGGGCGCCGAGGGGGCGGCTGGTGCTCGTCACCGGCATCACGCCCACCGCGGCCGGGGAGGGGAAGTCCACCGTCTCGGTCGGACTGACGCAGGCGCTGCGGCGGATGGGGAAGTCGGCGATCGTCTGCCTCCGCGAGCCGAGCCTCGGCCCGGTGTTCGGCGTGAAGGGCGGCGCGGCCGGCGGCGGGTTCGCGCAGGTCGTGCCGATGCAGGACATCAACCTGCACTTCACCGGCGACTTCCACGCCGTCTCCAGCGCGCACAACCTCCTCTCGGCGATGCTGGACAACCATCTCCACCAGGGGAACGCGCTGCGCGTGGACCCGCGGCGGATTACGTGGCCGCGCACGATGGACATGAACGACCGGGCCCTGCGCAACGTGATCGTCGGGCTGGGCGGCACGAGCTGCGGCCCGACGCGCGAGGAGCGGTTCGTCATCACGCCGGCGAGCGAGATCATGGCCATCCTCTGCCTCGCCACGAGCCGCGCGGACCTGGAGGAGCGGCTCGCCCGCATCGTCGTGGGCACCACCAGCGACCGGCAGCCGGTCCGCGCCGGCGAGCTCAAGGGTACGGGCGCGATGGCACTGCTCCTCAAGGACGCGCTACTGCCGAACCTCGTCCAGACGCTGGAGGGCGGACCGGCGCTCGTGCACGGGGGGCCGTTCGCGAACATCGCCCACGGGTGCAACACCGTCATGGCGACGACGCTCGCCCTCGCCCTCGCCGACATCGTGGTCACGGAGGCGGGATTCGGCGCGGACCTCGGCGCGGAGAAGTTCTTCGACATCAAGAGCCGCTTCGCCGGGCTCAAGCCGGAGGTCTGCGTCATCGTCGCGACCGTGCGGGCGCTCAAGATGCACGGCGGCGCCGACAAGAAGCAGCTCGGCACACCGAACCCCGCGCAGGTCGAGACCGGCTTCGCCAACCTCCAACAGCACGTCGAGAACGTGCGCAAGTTCGGCGTCCCCCCCATCGTCGCGCTCAACCGCTTCAGTTCCGACACGGACGAGGAGCTGCAGGTCGTCCTCGCAAAGGCGAAGACACTCGGCGTGCCGGTGGCTCTCTCCGAGGTGTGGGCGAAGGGAGGCGAGGGCGGCCTCGCCGTGGCCGAGGCCGTGCTCGGCGCGTTGGCCGGGGGGAAGGCGGCGTTCAGGCCCCTCTACGACACGGGGAGACCGATCCGGGAGAAGATCGAGACGATCGCCCGCGAGATGTACCGCGCCGACGGCGTCACCTACCTGCCCGCGGCCGAGAAGAGCATCCAGCAGCTCGAGGGGATGGGGATGGGGCAGACGCCGGTCTGCATGGCCAAGACGCAGTACTCCTTCACGGACGACGCGACGAAGCTCAACGCGCCGCGCGGCCACCGCATTACGATCCGCGAGGTGTACCCGTCGGCCGGCGCCGGCTTCGTCGTCGCGCTCGCCGGGGACATCATGACGATGCCCGGGCTCTCGAAGTCGCCGGCCGCCGAGCGGATCAGGATGCACGAGGACGGGACGATCGAAGGGCTGTTCTAGGGCGGGCACGGAGGCACGGAGGCACGATGAGCGGGATGCGGTTCGTGGAGACCGAGGGGGCGCCGAAGGCGATCGGGCCGTACAGCCAGGGCGTGGTCGCGAACGGGTTCCTCTACACGGCGGGGCAGATCGCGCTCGATCCGGCGACGATGGAGGTCGTGGCGGGCGACGTGCGGGCGCAGACTGAGCGCGTGATGGTGAACCTGGCGGCCATCGTTGCCGCCGCGGGGACGTCGCTCGACCGTGTCGTGAAGACCACGGTCTTCCTCGCCGACATGGCGGACTTCCCGGCGATGAACGAGGTATACGCGCGGCATTTCGGCCACCACCGCCCCGCACGCTCCACCGTGGCGGTGCGGACGCTGCCGAAGAACGTGCTGGTGGAGATCGATGTCGTAGCCCTGGTCTAGGCCGGCGGCAGCCACGGGGGAGCGGGGGCGGCGGTCGGTGACCGCCGCCTTGTGTCGTGTGGACGTGACGCCGGTCCGCCTGCCAGTCCGTACAGCACAGCGTCCAGGTGCCGAAGTCCCACGAGGCGGTCGCGACGGCGTCGGCGGCGACGCTGACGAGGAGCACCCCGATGCTCATCGCGATTGCGGTCTGCGTCCTGTCGATGCGCTCGACCTCGATGTGCCGCACGTCCGCCAGCGCGACGGCGACGTGGCCGTGCCACGCCGTCCTCCCGACGAGGCTGTCGGGCGTGCAGCGGGGGAAGCGCACTGTGCGGGTCTGCTCGCTGGCGCGTGTGACCCCCACGCGCTCCGGCCGGTGGGCGGCGATGACGTCCCGAGGGGCCGCCGACTGCACGCGCCACGTCATGCACGCGGCCAGGTGCAGCGGCAGCAGGACGAGCGCGACGCTCGATCGCCACGAACCCGAACGCCCTCTGCGGGTGGCCACCGCTCCCTCCGTTCGATCCACGGACGAGAATGGCCGCGCCGCGTCAATCGGGCGTCAAGCGGCGGCTGTACCGGGCAGGCCGGGGCGGCTAGACTACGGCAGCCGCGACGATGGACTGCGGGGGCGGATCGGGCCTGGTGGTCTGACTGGTCTTCAAAACCAGCTGGGGGACGCTCGGCGTGCCCTGGTGGGTTCGATTCCCACACGCTCCCGCCACCTCAGCCTGTGACTGCACGGTGAGAGCGGGTGAGGGAGGAGGAGGCCCCCGTCGGCCAGGCGCGGGCTCGGGCTCGCCCATTGGGCAGCGATGCCGCGCCCCGGTGGCCGCCGGGCGGGCGATCGGAGGGTCGGATCGGTTGGGCGGCAGACTCCGGCCCTTCCTCGCTACGGGCGCCGCGCTGGACGCGGGTGGGACGGGCGCCGCAGTAGCGGGCCGGCCAGGCCGGGGAATGCGTCGGGCCGGCTGCGGGCCGCTGAAGCTGTCGAACGCGCCCCAGCAGGTGATCTCGAGCGCCGGCGTCAGGGCGCAGAACCCCCCGAAGCCGGCGCCGACAGCCACGGCCTGCATGGTCGGCGTCACCGCCGCGAGAGGAACCTCCGGCGGCAGGAGGCAGCGCAGGGCCCCCTCCGCCGCGATGCCGCAGGCGGCGGACCAGCCGAGCGACAGCGCGCGGAACCGCACGTCGGGTGCGACGCGCACGGGCCGGTCCACGCACCAGCTCATCGGCGCGTTGGCCGGGTGTCCCCGGTAGTCGCGGCAGTGGGAGGGTGCGCTCAACCGCATCCAGTTGCGTTCGTTCGCGCCCCAGCACCACGCCGCGCCATCCGCGGTCAACGCGCAGGTCGCGTCGTAGCCGGCCGAGAGGCTGACGAATCGCTCAGGGGTTGTCCACGCGCGTCGGGCGGCCGGACTGTTCGTCCACGCGTGCGCGACCGTCGCCGAGCTGGCCTGCGCCCCACGCGCCCCAGCACCACGCGACCCCATCCTCGGTAAGCGCGCACAGGTGGTTGTGGGACCCGGCCACGGCGCGGAACCGCAGGGAGGGCAGGACCGGGACCGGGCTGCGGAGGAAGCCGGCGGCCGGCGCACGGACCAGGCCTTGCTCGTTGTTCCCCCAGCAGTACAGGCGCCCGTCGCGCGTGACGCCACAGCTCGCTTGGTGGCCCGGCGCGAACGCGCGAAACGTCAGCGGGGCGGCGACGCGGACCAGGGAATCGGCGCACAGCATCCCGCCGCATTCGCGCACGCGCGACTCCTGCGTGAACGGCGCCGCGCGGCGCTGGCCATTGCGTCCGATGCAGTAGAGCTCGCCTCCCGGGGCCAGTCCGCACGCGAACAGCCCCTCGCCCGTGGCCACCGCCGTGATGCCGGGATCGCCCGGGAGCGGCGCTGGTCCGAAGTGCGTGCCGGGCGGGAATCCCGGCGTCGGCGGTGCACTCCAGTGAACGGCGTATCCCCAGCACTCGGCGCGGCCATCGAGCATCGCGCAGGCCAGCGGACCGCCGCCGGAAAGCGTGGGCGCGCCGGGCGGCACCTGCGCGGCGGCCGCGCCAGCCGCGGCGGCGAACGCGATGATGGTCGTGGCCAGGCACTGGGACATCCTGCGACTCCCCTGGTGGCGGGTGGCGGTGCGAGGATGGTGCCCGCGGGCCGCGGCGAGGGCAAGGGGTGCCGAATCCCGCGCGGCAGACGGCCGCGCACGGTCACGCGGTCGAGCAACCCCCGGTGCGCCACACCAGGCCCGTCGAGGTGCGCGCCCCACGCGTCTGCGGAGCGGCCCGTTCCCCACCCCCGGCTTTTCAGGTACCTTCCGCCCCCGATGTCCGTCCTGGTCATCCTGAACCCGTGGGCCGGCCGCGGCAGCGCGGCGAAGGCGAAGCCCCGCCTCGTCCGCGCCCTCAAGGACGTCGGGACCCCCTGGGACCTCGTGGAGACGACGGGTCCCGGCCACGCGATGGGCATCGCGCGCGAGGCGGTCGCCGCGGGCGTCACGCGCCTCATCTGCGCGAGCGGGGACGGCGTCATCCACGAGGTGGTCAACGCGCTCATGCACCTGCCCCCGACCGAGGACGGCGGGACGCCGGCGTCGGTCGGCGCGCTCCCGCTCGGCACCGGCAACGACTTCCACAAGCTCCTGGGCTCGCACGGCGTCCCGCTCGAGGTCGCGGTCTCGAGGATGTTCCACGCCGACACCCAGCTCTTCGACGTCGGGAAAGTCAACGGCGAGTATTTCGACAACATCTTCGGGGTGGGGTTCGACGCCGAGACGGTGCGGAACGCGATCCGGATGAAACGGCTCAGGGGCGTGGCGCTCTACGTCGCGTCGATCTACCGCACGTTCGTCGGCTTCCGGCCGCCGGTGCTGGAGGTGGTCACGGCCGAGCACCGCGAAACCGGCCCGATGATGATGTGCGCCGTGAACATCGGTATCTGCGGGGCGGGGAAGTTCTACCTGACGCCGCAGGCAGACCCGCGCGACGGGAAGCTCGACGTCCGACATCAGGGCCATCGTCTCCA
>CAYLJK010000079.1:7383-8797 GCA_964383975.1 uncultured Gemmatimonadales bacterium
CCGGAAGGTGGGCCTCCTGCGCTTCCTCACCGCCGTGCCGCAGGTCGCCGAGGGGACGCACGGCGCCCTCGACGAGGTCTCGCTCTTTCAGACGCACCGCGCGACCATCCGCTCGGCGGACGACCGGCCGCTCGTCCTCCAGCTCGACGGCGAGTTGCGCGAGCCGGACGAGCGCGAGGTGGAGATCACCATCGAGCCGCGCCGGCTGCGGGTCCTCATGGCGGGATGAGAGCCCCGGTCCTGGCGGCCGCTCTGCTCGTCGCGCTCAGTGTCGCCGGGCCGGCGCAGCAGGCGCCTCCCGCGCGACCCCCCGCCGTGGACTCGGCGCTCAAGCGGACCGACTCGCTGGTCACGGCCCGCGCGGACTCCCTGCGCCGTCTGCGCGGCGACAGCGCCGCGCCGCGTGCCCAGCGACCCGACTCGATCCGGCCGCGACCGCCGATCTCGCCTGGCGGGGCGTTCCTCCGGTCGCTCCTGGTGCCGGGCTGGGGCCAGGCGGGGCTCGGCCGCCACCTGACCGGCGCGCTGTTCGTCGCCTTCGAGGGGACCGCCCTCATGATGGCGTGGAAATCCGAGTGGCACCTGGACTTCGCGCGCCAGGCCGGGAAGACGGGCGTGACCGCGGCGCGGGAGCGCGAGGACTGGTACGTGCTCCTCGCCTTCAACCACCTCTTCGCCGCCGCCGAGGCGTACGTGGCGGCCCACCTCTGGGATTTCCCCGTCGGGCTGCGCGCCCGCGCGCTGCCCGGCGGCTCGACCGGCGTCGGCGTCACGCTCCCGCTCCGGTGAATCCGCGACCCGTCGGCGTCTTCGACTCGGGGATCGGCGGCCTCACCGTCGTCCGTGAACTGCTTCACCAGTTGCCGCACGAGCACCTCCTCTACGTCGGCGACACGGCGCGCGTCCCGTACGGGAACAAGTCCCCGGAGACGGTGCGCCGCTACAGCCGCGAGATCCTGCGCTGGCTGCTGGAGCGCGACGTGAAGATGGTCGTGGTCGCCTGCAACACTGCGAGCGCCCACGCCCTGGACGAGCTGCGGCGCCTGGCGCCCGTCCCGGTCGAGGGCGTCGTGGGACCGGGCGCCCGCGCGGCCGTCGCCGCCTCGCGCACCGGGCACATCGGCGTCATCGGCACCGCCGGTACCGTCCGCAGCGGCGCCTACGAGCGTGCCATCGGCGCCCTCGCCCCGGAAGCGCGCGTGGTCCAGCAGGCGTGCCCGCTGTTCGTCCCGCTGGTCGAGGAAGGGTGGCTCGACCGCCCCGCCACCCGGCTCATCGCCGAGGAGTATCTCGCGCCCCTCGTGGCGCAGCGCGTGGACGCCCTCGTGCTCGGCTGCACCCACTACCCGCTGCTCAAGCCGCTGCTGCGGGAGGTGCTCGGCACGGGCATCGCCCTCATCGATTCAGCGGAGGA
>CAYLJK010000080.1:0-8788 GCA_964383975.1 uncultured Gemmatimonadales bacterium
TGAGCTGGTGCCCCGTGCCTCCATGCCCCGTGCCCGCAGCAGGAAGGGAGCACCAATGCGGAAGCGCGCACTCCTGTCCGCCATCTGCGTCACCGCGGCCGCCGCCTGCGGCACCGACCTCCCCGAGGGCACGACCAGCATCACGGTCGGCCGCACCATCGTGCGGACGGATTCGGTGCTCGACCTGGTGGGCGTGGTGTACCGCCTCGCCGACAGCGCGGCGGTGCCGGTGCGCGGGCCGGTGCGGCACTGGTTCCAGGCGCTCACGCCGGTGCTCGATGACAGCGCCTTCGCGCTCGGCCGCGCGCCGGGCCCCATCCCCGCGTCGCTCCTCCTCGAGACGTGGGCCGCGCCCGACCTGGCGGACAGCGCCTGCGGGACGGTGGCCCCGGGTGAGCGCCTCTGCGCGACGGGCAACCACTCGGTGCGCGCGTCGGTGCGCCGCTTCATCGCCGCCGCGCAGGCGTTCGGGCCGCGCGCCGCGCCCATCGCGCTGGAGGGGGTGCACGACGACGCGCGGCGCCGCGACCTCGCTGACGTGTACGTCGCCCTCACGGCGGGGAAGTCGCTCGACAGCACGGTGATGGCGTACGCCGGGATGCCGGACCTGGCCTTCCAGGTCGTGCTCGCGCGGACAATCTCGACCGGGTCCACGACCCCGTCCGTGGACCCGGCGAGGGCGCGCGACCCGGCGCGCACCATCTTCCTCACCCCCGACGGCGTCTATCCCACACGCTCGTACCGCTCGCCGAACTACGTCTGGCTCGCGCTCGGCCACCAGATGGTCCACGAGGTGGTGCGGCGGCTCCTGGTCGAGCGGCCCGACCTGCTGGAGCACGGCTGGCACCTGCGTGAGGCGACCGAGCAGGAGATGGCGCGCGTCGGCTACGCGGGCGCCTACTGGGAGGATATCCTCGCCGAGCAGTTGGCCCGCGCGCTCACCATCCGCGTCCTCGGCGCGGCGAACCCGACGATCACCTGGGCCGCGCGCGCCGAGGCCCTCAACACCGACATGGCGCTGGTGCCGTGGCTGGAGGACGTGCTGGCGCAGTACGAGGCCGCGCGCGACACCTTCCCCACCCTCGCGAGCTTCGCCCCCCGTCTTGGTGCGGCGCTTGACCGCGTGCCGCTCGACTCATGCCGCTCGGCGCCCGCGCACGGCACCATCCTCGCCGGCGTCGAGCAGCACCGCGCCGTCGTGCTCCGGATGGCGGAGCACTCGGCGCTCAGGCGCGCCGGCCTGCTGCTGACGGACACCGTGGTGGCCATTGACGGCGACTCCATCTCCGCGCTCGGCCTGCTCACGGCGACGCGCCAGCTCACCCTGAAGTGGGCCTCGTACCTTCCCTACGAGCTGGCGGAAGTCGCTGTGCGGCGCCGCGGCGGGACGTTCGGCGTGCACGTGCCCATCCTCTGGGAGCCGCGGTTCCAGGTCCGCGTGGCGTCGCAGCGCCAGGTGCCGCGGGCACCGGGCGAGGCGCTGCCGATATGCAGGTGGGTAAGGAGGGCGGTGAGGAGATAGGCGATAGTCGGTAGACAGTAGGCAATGGCGCGAGGCCAGCGTCGTGACTCGTGACCCGCCCCGCACTAATGCCTATTGCCTATCTTCCTGAGCACCACCCCGGCCATCGCGCCCACGACCATCACTGCCCCTCCCACCACCCCGAAAATCCACGCATACGCCACCTCTCCCGTCATCCGCCGCGTCACCTCGACCAGGATCCCGCCCACCATCGGCCCGACGAGGAAGCCGAGGGAGCCCGCGATCTGGAAGGCGCCGAAGAGGCCCTCGCCCGCACCGCGCCGTGCCAGCTCCGCGACCAGCACGAGGTTGGGGGCGTACATCAGGGCGCTCAGGATGCCCGAGGCCACCATGACCGCCGGCAGCAGGCCGTGCGGGACGACGCCGTAGCCGGCGTACACGAGGCCGAAGCCGACGTTGCCGACGACGAGCGGGACGAGCCAGCCGGCGCGGTCGGTGAGGCGCCCCGCCGGGTAGCTGAGCAGCGCGAACGGCACCATGAAGAGCGCGATGAGCATGCCGCGCTCGACGGGGCCGATGCCCAGCTCGCCGAGGTACAGCGTGAACGTCGAGACGAAGACGCCGATGGTGAAGCGGTCCATGAAGCCGAGCGCGAGCGGCATCCACGCAGCGGCGGAGCCGCGGTCGAAGGCGTAGCGCTTCACGCCGGGGTGCACGCCGGTGTCGGGGATGCGGGGCAGAAGCCCGACGACGCCGGCGGCGGCGAGGAGCAGCAGCGCGCCGGTGCCGTACACCGCCCACGGCCCGTGCGCGACGAGCGCGCCGCCCGCCGGCCCGCCTACCGCGACGCCGATCATGATCGACCCGGCGATGGCGCCGAGCGTGGCGCCGCGGCGCTCGCCCGCGAGGCGGTTGGCCGCCACCATCAGCAGGGTCACCGCCGGCAGGTGCACGGCGCCTTCCGCCGCGCGGATGAGGAGCAGCGATCCCACCGACCACGCCGCGCCCATCCCCACGAAGCTCACCGCGCCGGCGAGCAGCAGGCCGGCGAGGATGGCGCGCACCGGCGCGCCCCGGCGCACGCCGCTCATCACGACGGGCACGCCAACCATCCCCGTCAACATGTTGACGGTCATGAACAGGTGCGCATGGAAGCGCGTCCCGCCGTGCTCCTCCCGCACCAGCTCGGCGAGCCCCGGCACCAGGATCGTGACGGGGACGAGGGTCAGGACGGTGGCAACGACGAGGAGCGGGACGGGCCTCACGGCGCCGGCGCGTCGAGGATCTCACGGACCTTGGCCGTCAGGCTCCACGGCGAGAACGGCTTGGCGAGGAACGGCGTCGGGGCCTCCGGGTCGGCGATGTGGCGGGTCTCGTCGGCGGTGTAGCCGGACATCAGCAGGGCGCGCAGGCCGGGGCGCAGCGCCTGAAGCCGCTCGACGGTCTGGGGGCCGGTGAGCCCCGGCATGACCACGTCGGAGACGACGAGGGCAATGGGCCCGGCGTAGCGCTGCACCTGCGCGATGGCGTCGTCGCCGTCCGCGGCGGTGAGCACCGTGTAGCCGCGCTGGCGCAGCACCCGGGCCGCGAGGTCGCGCACGATGCTCTCGTCCTCCACCACCAGCACCGTCTCGGTGCCGAGGTCGCCCGCGCGGGACGGTGCCGTCGCCGCCGCCTCCAGCGGCTCGTCCACCCTGGGGAGGAAGACGGCGAACGACGTCCCGACCCCCGCCTCGCTGTCCACCGCGATGTGGCCGCCGCTCTGGCGGACGATACCGTACACCGTGGCGAGCCCGAGCCCCGTGCCGGCGTCGCGCGTGGAGAAGAACGGCTCGAAGATGTGCTCCCGCGTTTCGCCGTCTATCCCGTGGCCGGTGTCGGTGACGGTGAGGAGGACGTAGCGCCCTGGCGCCACCGCGCCGTGGGCCTGGGCCGTCCACTCGTCCAGATCGCGGTTCGCGGTCTCGATGACGATGGTCCCGCCGTTCGGCATCGCGTCGCGGGCGTTGACCGCGAGGTTCATGATGACCTGCTCGAGCTGCGCCGGGTCGGCGCGCACCCGGCCGAGGTCGGCGCCGGCGCGGAAGGCGAGGTGGATGTGCCCGCCGATGAGGCGCTCCAGCATCCGCCGCATCCCCTCGACGACCTGGTTGAGATCGAGTACCTGCGGCTTCATCACCTGGCGGCGGCTGAAGGCAAGCAGGTGCTGGGTGAGCGACGTCGCGCGCGCCACCGCCTTCTCGATCTCCGCGAGGTCCTCGGCGGCGCCGCTCCCCTCGGGGATGGCGTCCCGCAGCAGCTCGGTGTAGCCGACGATGGCGGTGAGGAGGTTGTTGAAGTCGTGCGCGACCCCGCCCGCGAGACGGCCGATCGCCTCCAGCCGCTCCGACTGCGTGAGCCGCTGCTGGATGAGGAGCGCGTCGGTGACGTCGCGGAAGTGCGCGACCATGGCGCCGACGGCCGGCTCCTCGAGCAGGTTGGTGAACGCCCCCTCGACGGTGCGCCAGCTGCCGTCGGCCCGGCTCACGCGGGCCCGCCCGAAGGCGCGCTGCCCGGGCGCCGCCAGCGCCTCGGCGAACAGCTCCATCACCGTCCCGACGTCCTCGGGGTGGACGTACTCCGTCATCGGCCGGCCGGCGACGTCCGCCATCGTGCGGCCGAACGCGGTCGTGGCCGCGGCATTCGCGAACAGCACCGTGCCGTCCCGCCCGATGAGCACGATCCCCTCGGTGCCGTACTCGACGAGCGCGCGCAGCCGCAGCTCGCTGAGCCGCAGCGCCTCCCGCGCGCGCAGCAACTCGGCGGTGCCGGGGCGTCCGTCGAGGTCGGTCATCGCCATGGACGGTCGCGAGAGGAGGGGGGTTGGGGCAAGAGGCGCCGGGGAGGTCCCCGCTGTCTTCACACTCCCGCTGGCTCGGGCTCCCGGACGCCGGCCCCCGCCCCAATATCCACGTGCCGCACCTTCCGGAACGCCGCGGTCAGCTCGGCGCGCGCGTCGGGGTGCGCGATCGAGATGAGCAGCTCGGCGCGCTCGCGCAGCGTCCTGCCGTGCAGGTTCACGGCACCGTACTCGGTGACGACCCAGTGCACGTGGCCGCGCGTGGTCACGACGCCCGCGCCGGGCGACAGCTCCGGCACGATGCGCGAGATCTTCCCGCCGCCCGCCATGGAGGGCAGCGCGATGATCGGCTTGCCGCCCGGTGAGAGGGCCGCGCCGCGGATGAAGTCCATCTGCCCGCCGATGCCGGAGTAGATGCGGTGACCGATGGAGTCGGAGCAGACCTGCCCCGTGAGGTCCACCTGGAGGCAGGAGTTGATGGCCACGACTTTCGGGTTCTTGCGGATGAGGGCCGTGTCGTTGGTGCGGTCGCAGGTGTGGAACTCGACCAGCGGGTTGTCGTGGATGAAGTCGAAGAGCCGTTTCGTTCCGCCGACGAACGACGTGACCGTGCGGCCGGGATGCACGTTCTTCAGCCGGTTGGTGACGGCACCCGCCTCGATGAGGTCAATGAGCCGGTCGGAGAACATCTCCGTGTGGATGCCTAACTCGTGCTTGTCCATGAGGCGCGAGAGCGCCGCGTCGGGGATGCCGCCGATGCCCATCTGGAGCGTCGCGCCGTCCTCGACGAGGTTCGCGATCAGCTCGCCGATGGCGGCCTCGATGGGCGTCTCCTGTCCCGGCGGGTGCTCCAGGAGCGGCCGGTCCGTGTGGACGAACGCCGTGACGCGGTTCATCGGCACGACGCTGTTGCCGTGGGTGCGCGGCATCCGCTCGTTGATCTCCGCGATGATAACGGGCGCCGTGTCGGCCGCGGCCTTCGCCGTGTCCACCGAGGTGCCAAGGGTGCACAGGCCGTGGCGGTCGGGCGGCGAGAGCTGGAGCAGCGCGGCGTCGAGCGGGATCTCGCGGTTCAGAAACAGCCCCGGGACGTCCGACAGGAAGACCGGCATGAAGTCGGCGCGGCCTTCCTCGATGGGCTTGCGCAGCGGCTGGCCGGTGAAGAGCGAGATGGAGCAGAAGCGCCCCTGGCAGCCTTCCTCCGCGAACGGGGCGGGGCCCGCGGTGTGGAGATGGTAGAGGCGGACGTGTTCCACGTCGCTGCGCCTGCCGAGGGCTTCGACGAGCGGGGTCGGTGTGGCGCATGCGCCGTGAAGGAAGACGCGCATGCCGGAGCGGATGTGCCGAACCGCCTCCTCGGGCGTGACGGCGCGGGCTTTCCAGCCGGTTTCCATGCCGCGGAGTCTAGCAGCTAAGTCATTGCCGGGCAACGAATTACCGAACGAGCGTTCGGATTCTCCCTACCGGGTCGGGCGGCCTGCCGCGAGGGCGCTCGCGGCCTCCGGGGCGGCGTGCTGGTAGCCGCGGACGGTGTGGTACATCGCGCGATCGAAGAAGCGGCCGATGGACTCGATGAGTTCGCGTTCCTGGTCGAGTTCGAGGGGGGAGTCGGTGACGTCGTTGCGTTCGACGAAGGACCAGAGCCGTTCCTTCGCGATGATCATCGCGTAGACGATCTCCTCGAGCGGGGTGCCGTCGAGGCGGCGGCGGCGGCCGTACTCGCCAAAGGTGCCTTCGATGCGGGCCTCGTCCTGCGTGGCGAGCCACGAGGAGAGGTTGCGCACCACGTCGTGCATGCGTTCGCGGGTGGACTCCTTGTCCTTGCCGCGGAAGCTGGGCGTGCGCGGGTTGGTCGAGAGGTCGGCGAGCGCCTGGTCCACCAGCTCGTCCGCGTGGTGCTCGATCAGGTCCATCAGGCGGGGCAGCAGCATGCGGCGTTCCGGGATGGGGCCTGCCACACGTATGCCATGCGCCGCGCATGGCGTCAAGGGAACGGGTGTTCTAGGGGCAGTGTCCCTCGGCGAGCCAGCGCAAGACGGCGCGGACGAATTGCGGGTTCCGCGGCGAGCCGGGGTCGTTCATGCCCATCCGGACGCGGTGTGCTCCGGCGCCCTGGGCGACGGCATAGTAGCGGCCGCCGGCGGTGTGGAAGTTGTGCTGGGCCTCGTCAATGGCGAGCGCGGGGCCGGCGCCGGCGGCGAAGGCGGCGCGCGGGATGGGAGGCGTGAAGGCGCTGTCGGCCACCTGCTGGGCGGCGCCGGTGGTGGCGAGACAGAGGGACAGCGCGGCAGCCTTTACGCGGTCTCCTGGAGGCGGTTCAGGAACAGCTGGCGCAGCTTCGCGACCTTGGGCGCGATCTGGATGCGGCAGTAGAGCTGGTCCGGGTTCCGGTCGTAGTACCGCACGTGAAACGGCTCGGCGGGGTGGAAGGTTCCCGCGAGGGCGATCTCGGTGACGATGGGGTCCACCCAGACCTTTTCGCGCTCGAACTCCGCGATGACCTCGCGGGCGATACGCTCCTGCTCGGGGGAGTGGACGAAGACGGCAGAACGGTACTGCGTGCCGACGTCCGGTCCCTGCCGATTGGGCGTGGTGGGGTCGTGGAGCGTGAAGAAGATCTCCAGCAGCTCCCGGAAGGAGATGACGGCTGGGTCGAAGCCCAGCTGGACGGCTTCCGCGTGGCCGCTGGCGCCGGAGCAGACAGCCTGGTAGGTGGGGTGCGGGTCGTGGCCGCCGGTGTAGCCGGGGGTGACCCTCGAGACGCCGCGGACGCGTTGGAAGACGGCCTCCAGGCACCAGAAGCAGCCGCCGGCGAGGGTGGCGATTTCCATCCGGGCAAGGTGCGCTCGTCACGGGATGAGGTCAATGCGGGGGACGGTCGGGGCGCGAGGGCGGCGGCCGGCCGCTCTCCACCTCGCGGCCTCGCGCGGGAGCGTCCGAACAGCACGGCCTTGACGCACGCGCGAGTATGAGGTGTCGTGAAACCCACTGAGGCACCGGATTCGAGCAGGCCGCGGTGCACCCGCGTGATCCACAGAAGGCGGAGCGCATGCGACTGGTATTCACCGAGACGATCCCGCTGCCGGCAGCGACCATCCACTCGTACTTCCAGACGTCGGCGGACTGGGTACGCCTCTACGGCTTTGCGGGGCAGGTGCGGCAACGGGAGGGCGGGTGGTACGCCGTCCCGCTCCAGCGCTTCCCCTTCCCGCTGACCGCCCGCATCACGGCCAACGAACCCCCGCAACTGGTGCGATGGGAGTTCCGTGGGTTCTGGCGCGGCGGTGGCGAGATCCGCCTCACGGAGGTCCCCGGTGGGACCCGCGTCGAGGGCTTCGAGGACATCACGGCACGGTGGCTGCCGGGGCTGTCGCTGCTGCTCGAGCGCCTGTTCATGGAACGCGAGTTCCGGCGCATCTGGGCGCTGGGCTGGCGCCGGCTGCGGAAGCAGGCGGAGCACGCGGAGTCGGGGCGACCGGCTGATCCGACCCCGGAGTGACCGAAGCCAGCGAGGCGCTTGGTGAGCACGTTCCGCAACCTGTACGAGGACGCGGAGTACGCAGCGGGGTACGCCGGCCTGGAGTGGGGCGGCACCTACCACCTGGTGCGGCGCGACCTCCCCGGCATCCTGGCGCGGCACGTCACCGGCCGCCGCGCCCTCGACTTCGGCTGCGGCACCGGCCGCTCCACGCGGCTGCTCCGGGCCTGCGGGTTCGAGGTCACGGGCGTGGACGTCGCCGAGGCGATGATCCTGGGCGCGCGGCGCCTCGACCCCGATGGCGACTACCGCCTCCTCGCGGGCGGCGACCTGGGCGCGCTCCCGGCCGCGAGCTTCGACCTGGTCCTCGCCGCGTTCCCCTTCGATAACGTCCCGGCAGCCGACAAGTCGCGCCTGCTCCGCCGCCTCGCCGGCCTGCTCACGGCGGTCGGGCGCCTCGTGAACATCGTCTCCGCGCCGGAGATCTACACGCACGAGTGGGCGTCGTTCTCGACGCGCGACTACCCGGAGAACCGCCACGCGCAGGACGGCGACGTGGTGCGCATCGTGACCACCACCTTCGGCCACGGCCGGCCGTGCGAGGACGTGCTGTGCAGCGACGCGGCCTACCGCCGCCTCTACCGGGAGGCGGGGCTCGCCATGGTGGCCGCCCACCGGCCGCTCGGCCGGCCCGACGACGGCGTGCCGTGGGTGAGCGAGACCACGGTGGCCCCGTGGGTCATCTGGGTCCTCGGACGAGAGGGATGACAATGGCGAGGGTCTTCGTACTGCACTGGCACCAGGCGGAAGCGGAGGAGCGCGCGGCCGCGCTGCGCGCGGCCGGCCACACGGTGACGCTCCACTGGAGCACGACGACGCACCCGACCCTCCAGGGCAACCTGCCCGAGGTCGCCGTCATCTCCCTCGACCGGCTGCCGTCCCACGGCCGCGCGGTGGCGGAGTGGCTGTGGGAGGCGAAGGCGCGGCG
>CAYLJK010000081.1:0-2023 GCA_964383975.1 uncultured Gemmatimonadales bacterium
CAAGAATCAGCTCGACGCCTCCACCGGCGGGCTCGGCCTGCGCCTCCCCCCCGACCTCCTCACCGAGGCGGCGCTCGTCACCAACGGCTTCTCGGCCCGCTACGGACAGGCGCTCTCGGGCCTCGTCAACGTGGTCACGAAGGACGGTGGCGACGCGTGGAGCGGCCGCGTGGCGTACGAGTCCGACCGCGCGCTCCCGGCCGGCTGGGACTACGGGCTCGACCGGCTGGTCGTCGCGGGGGACGGGCCGCTCGCCGGCCCCGCGCGCGTGGCATTCGCGGCCGACATCGCCGGCCGGCTCGACGCGGAGCCGGTGAACGCGCCTCCGCCCGCCGATCCGCGCGACCCGCGCGCCGCCGCGCCGTCCCTGCTGCCGCATAACTCCGGGGAGTCGTACGACGTCGGCGCCAAGCTCATGCTCCCGCTCGGCGGCGGGCACGTGCTGCGGCTCTTCGGCCTGGGCTCGCTGGAGCAGCGCCTGCTCTACGACCCGGTCCTCAAGTACGACCTTGCCTACGCGCCGGGGCGCCGCGTCGCCGCGTCGCTCGCCAGTCTCCACTGGCAGTGGGCGCCGGCCGCGCGGGCCGCGCGCTCGTTCCTGGCGGACCTGCGGCTGGCATACTTCGACCGCGACTTCGTGCGCGGGCAGCTGGCGTCCACGCCGCCCTACCGCGTCGGCGCGTTCACGGGGTCGCGGTTCCGGGTGGTCGGCGAGGAGTTCGCGCGCGCCCAGGACACCGTGGCGACCCGCCAAGCCGTGCCCGGCCACACGCTCCCCGACTGGAGCGCGAGCACGCCCTGGGGCGTGCCGGCGTTCTTCCTGGGCAGCGGCGGCCGCGGCGACCTGGCGTGGAACCACTTCTCGGAACTGCGCGCCCAGCTCGACCTCACCATCGGGGGCCGGGAGGCCGACCTGTCGCTGGGCGGCGAGGTTGTGCGCCAGCACGTGCGCACGTTCCAGCGTGTCCTCGCGTACCTGCCGTCGGGGGACTCGATCCCGCACCCCACCGCGGCCGACTTCTCCCCGGTCAATGCGGCGGCGTACATGGAGAGCCGGGTGCGGTGGAGCGATCTCGCGTTCACCATCGGCCTGCGCGGCGACCGCTTCGACCCGCGCACCACCGTCGGCGGCCGCCAGACGCGCGCGCGGGTCGCCCTCAGTCCCCGCCTCGCGGTCTCCACGGTGCTGCGCGGCGCGACGGTCGTGGTCAGCTACGGCCGGTTCGCGCAGGCGCCGGACTTCCAGTACCTCGTGGACGCGGCGTTCGACGACACCGTGCGCACCGGCCGCTTCCGGGCCGGGAACCCGGCGCTCGGACACGAGACCGCGACGCAGTACGAGTTCAGCCTCCGCACGCGGCCGCGGCCAGGGCTCGCGCTGCGCCTCAATGCCTACATCAAGCTTCTCGACGGCCTGGTGGCCTCGGTGCCGTTCGGCCTCGACCCCGACTCGACAATCTTCGGCAACACCGACTACGGCGACGTGATGGGCGCCGAGCTGCTCCTCGAGCGCGAGTTCGCCGACGGCTGGGGCGTCCGCGTCCTGTACTCGATCCAGCGCGCGCAGGCGACGGCCACCGATGCCTTCCGCATCTTCCAGTTCATCACCGTCAACTCGCTCGGCGACACGGTGATCCCGGGGCGCGTGACCTTCCCGCTCGACTACGACCGGCGCCACGGGCTGACGGTGGTGGGGCAGTGGCGGATGGACGATCTGGCCGGCCCGCGGTGGCGCGGCATCGCGCCCGTCGCCGGGCTCGAGGGATCGGTGATCGTGCGCGCCGGCTCCGGGCTGCCGTACACGCGCACCAACGCGACGGGGGACTCCCTAGTCGGGCTCCCGAACAGCAGCCGGCTGCCGTGGCAGCTGACGCTGGACGCGCTCGTGCGGCGGACGTTCAGCCTCGGCGGCGTGCGGGCGGCCGCCTATCTCGACGTGCGAAACCTCCTTTCCCGCCGCAACGTGGTGGCCGTCCGGCGCGACACCGGCTCGCCGAAGATGCGCGCGCTGCCGCTGCTCGGC
>CAYLJK010000081.1:2033-8752 GCA_964383975.1 uncultured Gemmatimonadales bacterium
ATCCCGTACGAGTCACCGCGCTACCGCCCCTGGGCGGACACCGACGGCAACGGCCGGAGCGAGGGCGCGGAGCTGGGGACGCTCTTCTACGCGGCCGCGCGCGACTTCTACCAGCCGCTGTTCGCCTACGGCGCACCCCGGCTCGTGAGGCTCGGCGTCGAGGTTATCTTCTAGGCCGTGCCGATCCGCCGCACCAAGATCGTGGCGACGCTGGGGCCCGCGTCCAGCTCGCCCGCGACGATCGCAACACTCATCGCCGCGGGCGTGGACGTCGCGCGCATCAACGCGAGCCACGGGACCGCCGAGCAGCGCGCCGAGCTGATCGGGCGCGTGCGCGAGGCCGCCGCCGCCGCCGGCCGCCCGGTGGCCATCCTCCTCGACCTCCAGGGACCCCGCATCCGCGTCGGCGCGCTCGAGCAGCCCGTCGAGCTGAAGGCGGGGACCGCCGTGACCTTCGCGCCAGACGACGTCGCCGAAGCGGGCGACATCCCGACGACCTACGACCTCGCGCGCGACGTGCGGCCCGGCGTCCGCGTGCTGCTCGACGACGGCGTCCTGGCCGTGGAGGTGACGGCGGTCCGCGCGCCGCGGGTCGAGGGACGCGTCGTCTACGGCGGCCTGTTGCGCAGCAACAAGGGGATGAACCTCCCCGGGGTCGCCGTCTCGGCCCCGGCGCTCACGGAGAAGGACCGCGCCGACGCCGCGTTCGCGGCGGCCCATGGCGTGGACTTCGTCGCCCTCTCGTTCGTCCGCCGCGCCGAGGACCTCGCCGAGCTGCGCACCCTCCTCCCCGTGGACGTGCGCGTCATCGCGAAGATCGAGAAGGACACCGCCCTCGACGCCATCGAGACCATCATCCCGGCGAGCGACGGCATCATGGTGGCCCGCGGCGACCTCGGCGTGGAACTGCCGTTCGAGGAGGTGCCGCTCGCCCAGAAGCGGCTGATCCGGCTGGCCCAGGAGCACCGGCGCCCCGTCATCACGGCCACCCAGATGCTGGAGTCCATGGTCCACGCGCCGCGTCCCACGCGCGCCGAGGCGTCGGACGTCGCGAACGCCATCCTCGACGGCACGGACGCCGTCATGCTCTCGGCCGAGACGGCGGCCGGGGACTACCCGCGGGAGGCGGTCGAGGCGATGGACCGCATCATCCACGAGATGGAGCGCCACGCCGACCTGCCGTGGCGCCGCGCCGCCGGTGAGCCCGACGGTGGTGCCCCCGCGCGCACCGAGCACGCGGTCGCCGCGGCCGCAGTCGCCGCCGCGCGCATGCTCCACGCACCCGTCATCGTCTGCTTCACCAAGAGCGGCTTCACGGCGCGCGTCGTCGCGGCCGCGCGGCCGCCGATGCCGGTCATCGCGGTCACCGAGGTGCCGCGCGTCCACCGCCAGATGGCGCTGCTCTGGGGCGTCGTCCCCGTGCACGCCGACCAGCCGCCGCGCTACGACGCAATGCTCGACGCCGCGCGCGAGTTCATCCTCGCCAACGGCTTCGCCGTGCGCGGGGATCGCGTGGTCGCCATCGCCGGCGTCCCCTCCGACCGGCCGGGCTCCACCAACATGGCGAAGGTCGAGGAGGTCTGAGGGCCGGTGCGCCTCACCTTCCTTGGCACGGGGACGTCGTTCGGCATCCCCCAGATCGGGTGCTCGTGCCGGGTCTGCACCTCGAGCGACCCGCGTGACCGACGCGGGCGCACCAGCGTGGTGGTGGAGGCGGACGGGCGGCGCATCCTCGTGGACACCCCGCCCGAGCTGCGCCTCGCCCTGGTGCGGGAGCGCATCCCGGGGGTGGACGCGGTGCTCTTCACCCACGACCACGCCGATCACACGCATGGGATCGACGACCTGCGGGCGCTCTCCGGCGGGCGGCGCGGCACCCTGGCGGTGTACGGCCCGGGCGACTCGCTGGAGCGCATGCAGCGGAAGTTCGACTACGTCTTCGACCCGATGCAGAACCCCATCCCGGGGTCGGCGCGTCCGGCGGTCACCGCCACCGCGCTCGCGGCCGGCGTCCCGGCGGTGATTGCGGGGATCGAGGTGCTGCCGCTCGCCTTCGAGCACGGTCCGGTCGTCGTCTTCGGCTACCGCTTCGGGAGGATCGCGTACGTGACCGACGTGAAGGCGGTCCCCGCCGAGGCGCGCGCGCGGCTGGACGGGCTCGAGGTGCTGGTCCTCAACGCCCTGTTCCGCCGCCCCCACCCCACGCACCTCTCGATCCCCGAGGCGGTCGAGACGGCGCGGGCCCTGGGGGCGCGGATGACGTACCTCACTCACCTCACGCACGAGACCGCCCACGCCGATCTGGAGCGGGACCTGCCGCCCGAGGTGCGCCCCGCCTGGGACGGGCTGGTCGCCGAGGTCTGACGCACCGTAGATTCAGGCCACGACGGGAGGGTCCATGGCACGGCACGACGATGACGAGGTGGTGGTGGTCGAGCGCGGCGGCTCCCCGGTGGCGCCCTTCCTCTGGGGGCTGGCCGTGGGCGCGGCGCTCGGCTTGCTCTTCGCGCCGATGAGCGGGCGTGAGCTGCGCGGCGAGATCAAGGCCCGCGGCCGCCGGCTGAAGGAGATGGCCGAGGAGAAGGCGGAGGAGCTGGGGGAGATGATGTCGGAGCAGTGGCAGCGCGCCCGGCACCGGGTGGAAGAGGGTGTCGAATCGGCCAAGGGCCGGGTCCGCGAGGGCCGGCAGGCCGCGCACGACGTCGTGGAGGCGGGCCGCTCCGCCGCGGCCACGGCACGGGAGGAGCTCGAGCGCCGGCTCGCCGAGGCGCGGGAGGCCCGCCGCGCGCAGCGCCCCAGCAACCCGGACGAGGAGCCGGTCGCCTAGGCGTTGGCCCGCCTCCGCCTCACCGCGCTCGACCGCGCGCGGTTCGTCTGGCACGACGTGCGGAACTTCGTCGGCCGGGTGTACGAGGGTGCGGCGGAGGCGAACGTCCCGTTCCTTGCCTCGGCGCTCACCTTCGACGCGCTGCTCGCCGCCGTCCCGCTGGTCCTGCTCATCCTCTCCGTCGTCGGGTACGTCCTCTCCGCCGGTGCGGATCGCGCCCAGCTGGAGATCGAGGCGTATCTCCGGCGCTTCCTCCCCGGTCCCGCGGCCCCGGACGCCGCCGACCCGTTCGCCCCCGCGCTCCGCTTCCTCCAGGGCGTCGTCCGCGAACGCGACAAGCTCACGCTCTACGGCGTGCCGCTCTTCGTCTGGTTCTCGACCCGCCTCTTCGGGTCCCTGCGCGCCACGCTGTGCGAGGTCTTCGACACCGAGGAGACCCGCTCCTGGCTCAAGGGGAAGGCGGTGGACGTCGCCCTCGTGCTCGTCGCCACCTTCCTCTTTCTCGCGAACACGGCCTTCTCGGAGGGGGTGGAGCTGGTCCTCGCGCGCTCCCGCGTGGGACTCGGCTTCCTCCAGTTCTTCGGCGCGCAGCTCCTCGCCTTCCTGATGGTGGCGGCGCTTTTCATCGTGGTCTTCCGCTACGCGCCCGCGCGACACGTGCGGTGGGATACCGCGCTCGTCGCCGCGGTCATCTGCGCCCTCGGGTTCGAGGTGGCCAAACACCTCCTCGGCCTGTATTTCCAGAACATGATCCGGCCCGACGCCCTGGTCAGCGACGCCACCCTCGGTGGGCTCCTGCTGTTCGTCCTCTGGACGTACTACATGGCGTTCGTGTTCCTGATCGGCGGGCAGATCGCGCAGGTGTACGAGCTGCGGCGCCGCCAGCGGGCGCAGCGGCTGCTGCTGTAGCGGGCACGGGGCCCGGAGTTCGCTGCGCCGATTCCCGTTCTCTTGTCCCGATGCCGACACGAGGTCCCCTTGACGCCCATCGACCTCCGATCCGACACCGTCACCCGCCCGTCGGCCGGCATGCGGCATGCCATCGCCGAGGCGGAGGTGGGCGATGACGTGCTGGACCGCGATCCGACGACGCAGCGCCTGGAGGAGCGGATCGCGGCGCTCCTCGGCAAGGAGGAGGCGCTGTTCTTCCCCAGCGGTACGCAGGCCAACCAGACGGGGATCTGGCTGGGGACGCGACCGGGCACGGAGGTGCTCCTGGAGCGCGACGCGCACCTCGTGCACTACGAGTTCGCCGGGGTCGCGGCGCTGTCGGGGGCGCAGGTCCGCCTGGTCGCCACGCCCGACGGGCTGCTGACGGCGGAACTGCTGCGCGCCTCCCTGCGCCCCGCCTCGCCGCACGTGCCCCGCGCATCCGCCATCGCCATCGAGAACACGCACAACTCGGCGGGCGGAAAGGTGATGCCCGTCGCCGTCGCCGAGGCCATCGGCGCGCTGGCCCGGGAGACCGGCCTGCACCTGCACCTCGACGGTGCTCGGCTCTGGAACGCCGCGGCCGCCCTTGGCGTGAGCCCGGCGGCGCTCGCCGCGCCGGCCGTCACGGTGATGGTCTCGCTCTCCAAGGGCCTCGGCTGCCCGGTGGGGAGTTGTCTCGCGTTCCCCGCCGAGCGGCGCCGCGACGCCTGGGAGATTCGCAAACGCCTGGGGGGCGGGATGCGGCAGTCGGGGATCCTCGCCGCGGCGGGGCTCTACGCCCTGGAGCACAACCTCGGCCGCATCGCCGAGGACCACGCCAACGCCCGGCGGCTCGCGGACGCGCTTGCGGACTGCCGCGGCGCGCGGCCCCTTCCGCCCGAGACCAATATCCTGATGCTGGATCTCGTGCGGGAAGGGGACACGTCGGACGCGGTCGCGGCGCGGCTCGCCGCGCGCGGCGTGCTGGTCGTGCCCTTCGGCCCGAAGCGCCTGCGGGCGGTGACGCACCTGGATGTGTCGGCGGAGGACGTGGAGCAGGCGGCGGAGGTCATGCGCGAGGTGCTGGCATGAGCAAGGAGGTCGGGCATGGGCAATCGGGAGTCGGGAGTCGGGGCCGATCGCCAATGCCCGAATCCCGAATCCCGATCGTGCCGGGCCGCCGCGTGCTGCTCGGCCTGGTGCTCGCCAAGCTCACCATTCACCTCGTCACCAACCTCGTCACCCCCTTCGAGTTCCATCGCGACGAGTTCCTGTACTTCGCCATGGGCGATCACCTCCGCCTCTGGCACATGGACTTTCCGCCGCTCGTCGCCATCACCTCTCGGGTCTGGCGCGCGCTGCTCGGGGACTCGCTCTTCGCGATTCGGCTCGTCCCGGCGCTCGCCGCCGCGGCGATCGTGCTCCTGGCCGGCCTGCTCGCCCGGGAGTTCGGCGGTGACCGCCGGGCGCAGGCGCTCGCGGCGTTCGCGGTCATCGCCAACGGACTGTTCCTGCGGGCGGCCAACCTGTTCCAGCCGGTCATCCTGGACGCCCTCTGGTGGACGCTCGGGCTCTACGCCCTGGTCCGCCTCGGCCGCGACGACCGGACGCGGTGGTGGGTGCTTCTCGGCGTCGCGGGCGGGCTCGGCCTGCTGACGAAGTTCAGCATCCTCTTCTTCGGCCTGGCGATACTGCTGGCGCTCCTGGTGACGCCGCTGCGGCGCGCGCTGCTCGGCCGCGGGCCGTGGCTCGCGCTGGCAATCGCCCTCGTGCTCGGGAGCCCGTCAATCGTGGGGCAGGTCACGCTCGAGTTCCCGGTCCTGGAACAGATGGAGCAGCTCCGGCGGATGCAGCTGGACCGGGTACGGTGGACCGAGTTCGTGCTGACGCAGTTCCTGATGTTCGGTCCTGCGGCACTGCTCGCGCTCGGCGGGGCAGGGGCGCTGCTCGGGAGCGAGGCGATGCGCCCGTACCGCGTCGCGGGGTGGACGTGCCTGTGGACGTTCGTCATCCTGCTGGCGCTGCACGGCAAGCCGTACTACCTCGGGCCGGTGTACCCGGTGCTCTTCGCCGCCGGCGCGGTGGCCGTGGGCGCGATGCGGCGGACGCGGCTCGCCTCGTACACGCGGCGCACGATGGTGGTCGCGATGGCCGCCTTCCTGGTGGCGCTCGCTCCGATCGGGCTCCCCATCCTCACGCCGGGGGCGACGCGCGCCTGGATCCTGCGCCTTGGCGTGCGCCAAGCGCTCCTCAACAACCGAGGCCAAGAGGAGCGGCTGCCGCAGGACTACGGCGATATGCTCGGCTGGAAGGCGATGGTGGAGGCCGTCGCCACCGTGGCGGAGCACCTCCCGCCGGAGCAGCGCGCCGAGCTGGTCGTGTACGGGGAGAACTACGGGGAGGCCGGAGCGCTGAACTTCCATGGACCGCGCTTCGGCCTGCCGCGTCCCGTCAGCGCGGCGGGCAGCTTCTGGTTCTTCGGACCGGGGGAGCGGCCCGGGAACGTCGTCATCACCCTCGGCGTGGACTGCGCCGACCTGCGCGAGAACTTCGGCGTCGTCACCGAGGCCCGGCGGTTCGACGATCCGTGGATGGTGGGCGAGGAGCGCGATCAGCCGATCTGTGTCGCCGAGCGGCCGCTGCGCAGCATGCAGGAGCTGTGGACACACCTCGGGCCCCGCATGGGCAGCGCCGGGACGCCGGGCGGGCTGGGCGGATACGGTGGAAGGAGCAACGGCCCCATTCCCGATTCCCGGCCGTCAATACTGACCGCGGAGGAACGATCATGCGACTCGTGATGCTGACAACGGCGGCACTGGCTCTCTTCGCCTGCTCGCGAAGCGAGCAGCTCCCGATGCAGTCGGCCGACACGCTGACCCGGCGCCAGCGGGACAGCGTCATCCGTGCCTCGAAGCTCCCCGGCGCTCAGGGGATCGGCCGGGCCCAGGCGGCGCAGGACTCGGCGGCCGCGCGCAACGCC
>CAYLJK010000082.1:0-8716 GCA_964383975.1 uncultured Gemmatimonadales bacterium
GCCGGAGCTGGTGCCGCTGGCGCACAAGTACGGGGCCGCCCTCGCCGTGGACGACGCGCACTCGATCGGCGTGCTGGGCCCGCGCGGCGCCGGGACGGCGGACCACTTCGGGCTCACCGCCGAGGTGGACATCATCGCCGGCACCTTCTCGAAGTCGCTCGCCTCGATCGGCGGCTACGTCGCCGGTGACGAGTACGTCATCCACTACCTGAAGCATCACTGCCGCCCGCTCATCTTCACGGCGGCGCTCCCGGCCTCCAACACCGCGGGCGTGCTCGCGGCGCTGCACATCCTGCGGAGCGAGCCGGAGCGGCGCGCCGCGCTGTGGGAGAACACGCGGCGGATGCAGGACGGGCTGCGGGGCCTCGGCTACGACATCGGGACGACGGCGACGCCGATCATCCCCGTGCTGATGGGACCGCTCGAGCGGACGCTGGTGATCTGGCGCCGGCTCTTCGACGCGGGCGTCTTCACCAACCCGGTGGTCCCGCCGGCCGTGCCGCCGTCGGCGTGCCGGCTGCGCGTCAGCGTCATGGCGACGCACACCGCCGACCAGATCGACAGCGCCCTCGAGCACTTCGCCGCCGTTGGGCGCCGGCTCGGAGTGATTCCCTGACGGCTCCCCAGGTCCGGCCCGTGCGCACGCGGGCGGACCTGCGGCGCTTCATCGACCTGCCCTACCGCCTGCATCGCGACGACCCGATGTGGGTCGCCCCGCTGCGGTCGACCGTGCGCGCGCTGCTCGACCGGCGGAGGAACCCGTTCTTCGAGCATTCGGAGGCGGAATACCTCCTGGCCACGGACGCGGCGGGACGGGTCCCCGGTCGCATCGCCGCGATCCGCAACGGCCGCCACGGCCTGTTCCATCCTGACGAGACGCACGTCGGCTTCTTCGGCCTGTTCGAGTGCGTGGACGACCAGGCGGTGGCCGACGCCCTCTTCGACGCCGCGGCCGCCTGGCTGCGCGGCCGGGGCCTTTCCGTGATGCGCGGCCCCGCCTCGTACAGCCAGAACGACGAGTGCGGCCTGCTGGTGGATGGCTTCGACACGCCGCCTGTCATCCTCAACCCGCACAACCCGCGCTACTACGTCGGTCTCGTCGAGCGCGCGGGGTTCACGCGGGCGAGGGACCTGCTCTGCTACGAGGGGAGCGGCACGGCGCCGCCGGCGCGCCTCGTCGAGGCGGCCCGCACGCTTGCGGCGCGCCAGCGGATCTCGCTGCGGCCCCTCGATATGCGCCGGTTCTGGGAGGACGTGGCCCACGTGAAGCGCCTGTACAACGCGGCGTGGGAGCGTAACTGGGGGTTCGTTCCCATGACGGACGCCGAGATGGACCACTTGGCGAAGGCGCTGAGGCCGGTCGTGGTGCCGGACCTCGTGGTCTTCGCCGAGCGGGACGGCGAGGTCATCGGACTGGGACTCGCGATCCCCGACCTGAACGTCGCGCTCCGGCACCTCCGGGACGGCCGGCTGTTCCCCCTCGGGCTGTTCAAGCTGCTGTGGCACCGCCGGCGCATCCACCGCCTGCGGATCCTGATCCTTGGCGTGCTGCCCGCGTACCGGCGCTCCGGCGCGGACGCCCTGCTCTACGAGTGGATCTGGCGCCACGGCAACGCGCTCGGGTACGACTGGGGCGAGGCGAGCTGGATCCTGGAGGACAATGCGCCGATGCGGAACGGCCTCGAGCGGATGGGCTTCCGGGTGTACAAGACGCTGCGGCTCTACGACCGCGCGCTGTGATCGCGCTGCTCACCGGCGGCACCGGGTTCGTCGGCAGCCATGTCGTGGAGGCGCTCGCGGCGCGGGGGTTCACGGTCCGGGCGCTGGCACGGCGAGCGGAGGCGCACGAGGCCCTGCGCCGGCTCGGGGCGGTCCCCGTGGCCGGCGCGCTGGAGGACGCCGCGGCGCTCGCCGCGGCACTCGACGGCGTGGAGCTGGTGCTCCACCTCGCCGGCCTCACCGCCGCAGGTTCGGAGGCCGAGTTCCTGCACGTCAACCGCGACGGCACGCGCGCACTGCTGGAGGCGGCCGCGCGCGCGCCGAGCGCCGGCCGCTTCGTGTACGTGTCAAGCCAGGCGGCGCTCGGACCGTCCCCGCGCGGCGTCGCGCTCGACGAGAACGCCCCGTGCCGGCCGGTGACGCCGTACGGGAGGTCGAAGCTGGCAGGCGAGGCGGTCGTGCAGGCGGGGAGCGTGCCGTGGACCATCGTGCGCCCGCCGTCCGTGTACGGCCCGCGGGACCGGGAGTTTTTCCGCCTCTTCGCGCTCGCGCGCCGGGGCCTGGCGCCGGTGTTCGGCCTCGGCCGCCAGGAGCTGTCGCTGGTGTACGTAACGGACCTGGCGGACGCCATCGTCCGCGCGGCGACGGCGCCCGTCGCGGCCGGCCGCGTGTATCACACCGCGCACCCCGAGGTCGTCGAGAGCCGCACCGTGGCGCGGGCCGCCGGTCGCGCCCTCGGCCGGCGGACCGTGCTCATTCCCGTGCCGGCCTGGATCGCGGCGCCGATCGTGCGCGGGATCGGCCGCGCCGCGGCCGCCGCGGGGCGGCGCACCGTCGTGAGCGGCGACAAGCTGGCCGAGTTCCTGGCGCCCGCCTGGCGCCTCGACTCCACGCGCGCCGGACGGGAGCTGGGCTGGCACGCGGCGGTGGACCTCGAGGAGGGGATGCGGCGGACCGCCGCGTGGTACCGGGAGGCGGGATGGCTGCGGTGACCACGCGGCGCGGCCGGACCGCCACCGACACGGTCTTCGCGGGATACGTCGCGCTGCACACGGTGTTCGTGCTCGCCAACCTGCGGCACCTCGGGTCGTGGCCGTGGTTCCTCGCCGCCAACGCCCTCGGCCTGGCACTCGTGGTCCTCCTCCAGCGGCTCCCGCAGGCGGCGCTCGGGCGGCCGTGGGTGGCGTTCGTGAGCGACGCGTACCCGGAGCTGCTCACCGTCGCCTTCTACACGCAGATCGGCGTCCTGAACACAGAGCGCGGCGTGTTCCACGACGCGCTGATCATCCGCTGGGACGAGGCCCTGTTCGGCGGGCTGCCAAGCCAGACCTGGCACGTCCACTCGCCTTCCGCCGTGCTCTCGACCGTTCTGCACTTCTGCTACGGCTCCTACTACTGGCTGGTCCCCGTGCCGTTGCTGGTGCTGTGGTTCCGCGGCCGCCGGGAGAGCTTCGCGCACGGCACATTCGCCGTCACGCTCGCGTTCTACGCCTGCTACGCGGTGTTCACGGTGTTCCCGGTCGCCGGCCCCTACTGGCGGTTCGGCGCGGCGACCGGGCCGATCGCCGAGGTGCTGACGGCGCGCGTCGTGCACCGCATCCTGGAGGCCGGCTCGGCGATCGGCGCGGCGTTCCCCTCATCCCACGTCGCGGTGTCGTGGGTCGCGGTGCTGGCGCTGCGGCGGGAAGAGCGGTGGCTGTTCCGGGTCCTGGCGCCGATCGTGGTCGGGCTGGCCCTCGGCACGGTGTACGGCGGGTTCCACTACGCGGTGGACGCGGTGGCCGGCACGGCCGCGGGGCCGCTGCTGTTCCTCGCGGCGGCGCCGCTCAGGCGCCGCCTCACACCGGCGCGGCCGGGCTGACCGCGTCGCGGCCGTAGCGCCGCCGGAGCTCGGCGACGCCTTCCACACCGCCCATCACGATGAGGCGCGCGTCCTCGGCCACGACGGTGTCGTCCGACGGCTTGAAGCGGTAGCTCCCGTCGGGCATCGCGAGCGCGACGAGCAGCACGCCGGGCACGTCGTTCACCTTCAGGTCGGCGACCCGCCGGCCGGCGGCCGGCGATCCCCGTCCGACGACGACCTCCTCCACGCGCAGCTGCCGGTCCTGGTCGCGGAGCATCCGGTCGAGAAAGGTCACGACCGCGGGCCGGATGAGGACGGACGCCAGGCGCATGCCGCCGATGAGCGGCGGGTTCACGATGGCATCGGCCCCGGCGCGCTGCAGCTTGGTCGCGTTGCCGGCGTCGGTGACCATCGCCACGATGCGGATCGCGGGGTTCAGTTGCCGCGCCGTCAGCACCACGAGCACGTTGTCCCGGTCGGACTCCAGCGCGGGGACGATCCCCGCCGCGCGCTCGACCCCGGCCTCGCGGAGCACGCTCTCCTCCGCCGGGTCGCCTTCGACCGTGAGCAGGTCGGAGAGCGCGCTCACCGGCATGGGTGCGGCGGCGGCCGGGACGATGGCGACGGCGTGGCGCTGGACCCGCCGGAGCTCCTCGAGGACGTGCGCGGCAACGATCCCCGACCCACAGACGACGAAGTGGTCCCGCAGCGCCCCGATGGCCCGTCGCATGCGCCGCCTCCCGAACACGTCCCGGAGCTGGCCCTCGACCAAGAAGGCCGTGACCGTGGACGCGAAGTAGACGAGAACACCCATCCCGAAAAGCAGCAGCACCATGGTGAACACGCGGCCCCACGGGTGCGTGTCCAGCGCCACGATCTCGCCGTAGCCCACTGTGGTCAGGGTGATGACGGTCATGTACATCGCGTCGAGGAGGCGGTGCTCCCCGCCGCCGATCACCCAGTAGCCGAACGTACCGACCGCGACGATCGCGGCCGCGGCGAGCCCCGCGCCGACGAGGCGGGAGCGGATCTCGGCGAACTGCGCGTTCACGGGGCGCGGGGCCATGGTGCTGCGTCAAGGTAACGGCCCGCGCGGCGCCCTGTCACCCCGCGCCGGCCGGCCGGCGGGCCTGCGCCCTTCCCGCCGGAGGCGTTTGGCGGCAACTTTACCCGTCTGGCGGCGCCAGCGCCGCCCCCACGACAATGTCCCATCGCATACGGAGCTGACGGAGCCCCCATGACCCTGGCCGACCTGCCGGTCCTGAACCCCTCGACGCCCGGCAAGGAGATGCGGCGCGCGTTTCTCGTCGCCGCCCTGTTCGCCGTGTTCGGTGCGCTGTACGCGCTGGCCCGCGCGGCCGCCGCCGCGCCACCGGACGTCTCCGCGTCCACCGACCCGGTCTTCGGCTTCGCCTTCCCGCAGGGCTGGGGCATCGCCCCCGCCTTCTGGTCGGGCGCGGCGACCTGGCCGGGGCGCCTCGCGACGCAGGACGTCACGACGACCCTGGCGGTCCTGGCCATCGTCATCCTCGCCATCGCGCTCATCATGGTCATGCACCCCGACATCCTGTCCCAGGAGGGACCGCAGTACGTCTCGCCTGCGCGGCGCATCCTGACCGTGGTGGTGGCGCTCCTGCTGGCGTTCGTCGTGTACGCGGGCGTCGGCCGGATCGACGATCTCGTCGGCGGGCTCGGCGGCAGCGGGATCGACGCGTCCCGGCGGGGGCTGCTCGGCTACGCCGCGCTCTCGCTGCTGATGTTCGGCGGGATCTGGTCGTTCATCGGCCCAAGGGACTTCGGCCGCCGGATCCCGCTGCGCATCTCCCACGGCGCCCTCGGCGGCCTCGCCGTGTGGGCGGCGATCACCTTCGCGACGATGCTCTCGCGCGAGCCGCGCAGTTTCCTCACCAGCTCGCTGGACACGTTCTACACGCTGCTGACCGTGGACGCGGCGGGCGGCACCCCCGGCGCCACCGCGGGCTGGGCGATCTCGGCCGACCTGCTCACCGCCGCCGTCGCCATGGCGGTGGCCGGCGCGATGCTGGTCGCGACCGCCCCGCAGTCGCTCGGCCCGGGCAACCGTCGCGCGGCCGCGATCGTGGCCGGCATCCTCGGCGCCTTCCTCGCCGTGGTGGCGTTCAGCACGAGCGGCGTCACGCGGCAGCGCGCGCGCACGGTGAATGTGAACATCACCGAGCAGCTCCAGCTCGAACGCACCGGCACCGCGCGCTCGGTCATCCTGCTCGGCGGCCCCGGTCTCCCGGCGTCGCGGCGGGTGGTGCGCATGCCGACGGTCCCGACGGCCACCGCCGACGACTGCGTGCACGGCGACCTCGAGGCCCGCGCCCTGCCGGCAGCGACGGTGGCCAACATCCAGCGGCTCACCGCGTGGCTGGAGTCGCAAGGGAACGCCGTCACGGGCGCGACGATCCGCGCGGCCAGCTGCCGCGCCGCGCTGCTGGCGCTGCGCTGGGACATCGAGGCGGCGCGCGCCGCGATCTTCGAGGCGCCGCAGCCCGCGCGCATCGGCGCGCTCACCTATTACCTCGCCGTGCCGAACATCGCCGCCGCGACGCCGGCGCAACTGCGGCGGCTGCTGCTCGCGCTCGGGGATCGCTCGCGCTACCTGCATGGCTCGGAGGCCCCGCGCCGCTTCGCCGACCTGGCCCGCATGGCCGGCGACACCGCCCTCGAGGGGACGTGGCGCCGCCAGGTCGTCGACGAGGGCGCCGCCGGGATGATGCCAGCCCGGCCCGCCTACACGGACGGGACGATCGCCGGCCGCCTCGTCGTGCCCCAGCGGGGCTGGCGCGTCGGCCTGCTCGTGGCCCCCGACCCGACGAGCGGCCTGGACGCCGAGGCCGCCGCTCCCCGCGCCGAGGGCTCGGTCCACTCGTACATGGTGACGTCGGTGTCGACTGGACCTGACGGCCGCTTCACGTTCGCCGGGCTGCGCGACGGGAGCTACCTCCTCGCGCTGCTGAGCCCGGACGGGGAGTCGCCGGCGGACCTGCGGAACCTCTCCGTGCGGGGGGATCCGGGCGTGTTCCAGCTCGAGCCGGGCCGGAAGGCGAAGGACGTGGGAACGATCACGGTGAGCTTCTAGGCCGGGAATCGGGAGGGCGGGAATCGGGACGTCGGAGGGGAGCCGGATCACTGGCTCCCCTTCCGTTTCGCCCCGATTCCCGCTTCCCGATCCCCGTGATCCGCATCACACCTGTGCACATCCCCGCCGCTCGCACGTCTCCCATGCGGACCCCGGATGGGAGGCACCGTGTTCAAGTCGCTGCTGGCGTCGCTCGGCGTGGTCGTGCTGGGCGCGGGCGCCCTCGAGGCGCAGGGATGGATCGAGATCGAGCGACCCCGCCCCGGGATCGCCGCGGGCCGCGTGGAGCGGATCAGCTCCAGCGTCCGCACCCGCATCGCGGGCCGGATCGCTCAGGTCGAGGTCGAGGAGCAGTTCCGCAACGGCGGCGGGTTCGTCGCCGAGGGGACCTACCTGTATCCGCTCCCCGGCGAGGCCGTCTTCCAGAACTTCTCCCTGTGGATGGGTGAGCAGGAGCTGCGTGGGGAGATGATGAACGCGGAGCAGGCGCGCGCCATCTACGAGGAGATCGTGCGCCGGCTGCGCGACCCCGCCCTGCTCACGCTGGAGGGCCACGGGCTGATCCGCGCCCGCGTCTTCCCCATCCAGCCGGGCGAGACGCGCCGCGTCGTGCTGCGCTACACCCAGGTGCTGCAACGCGAGGGCGACGCCCTCCGCCTGCGCTACGCCATCGGGCAGCGCACGCCGGTGGCGGCGGCCGCCCTCGGCACGCCGCCCGGCGCGATGCGCGACCAGTTCCGCTGGCGCCTCACGCTCCCGGACCCCGAGACCTGGGGGACGCCCTACTCGCCGACCCACAGCCTCACGAGCCGCCGCAGCGGTGACGAACTGATCGTCCAGCTCGACTCGACGGCGAGCGGCGACGTGGAAGTGTTCCTGCCGATGCGCCGCGGCCTGGTCGGCACGAGCCTGCTCGCCCACGCCCCCGCGGGCGAGGACGGGTTCTTCATGCTGCTCGTCTCCCCGGCGCACGAGCCGGTGGACGACGTGCTGCCGCGCGATCTCACGCTCGTCGTGGACGTCTCCGGTTCGATGTCCGGGGACAAGATCGACCAGGCGAAGGCCGCGCTGCGGCAGGCGCTTGGGACGCTGCGCGAGACGGACCGGTTCCGGCTCATCGCCTTCTCCACGCGGGTGACGCTGTTCCGTGACACCTTCACGCCGGCCACCGCGACCGCCCTCGCCGAGGCGCGGCGCTGGGTGGACGCGCTCACCGCCGACGGCGGCACCAACATCGCCGGCGCGCTCGAGGCCGCGCTGGCTCCGGCGGTCGCCGCCGAGCGGCTGGCCCTCGTGGTCTTCGTGACGGACGGCATTCCGTCGGTGGGCGAGCAGGCACCGGAGCGGATCGCGCAGCAGGCGGGCGCGCGCATCGGGCGCACGCGCATGTTCACCTTCGGCGTCGGCCACGACGTCATCACGTACCTGCTCGACCGGCTGGCGCAGGAGGGGCGCGGCACGGCGCAGTACGTCGCGCCGGACGCCGACGTCGAGCAGGCCGTCGGCTCGCTGATGGCCAAGGTGCGCCATCCGGCGCTGACCAGCGTGCGCATCGAGCATGCGCCGGTGGAGCTGGTGCAGAGCTACCCGTCCCGCCTCCCCGACGTCTTCTTCGGCGAGGAGCTGGTGATCTTCGGGCGGTTCCGCGGCACCGGGAGCGGCCCGGTCGTGGTGACGGGCGAACGCAACGGCCGCACCGAGCGCTTCGTCGCCGAGGCCGCCTTCCCGGCGACGGCATCGGACAACGCCTTCATCCCGCGGCTCTGGGCCTCCCGCCGCATCGGCGAGCTGACCCGGACGATCCGGCTCGAGGGTGCGACGCCCGCCCTCGTGCAGGAGGTCCGCGACCTCGGCCTGCGCTATGGGATCCTCACCGAGTACACCTCGTACCTGGTCCAGGAGCCGGTGGCGGTCGGCGGCGTCCGCCGTGACGTGATGCCCGCAGCTCCCGCCGCACAGTCCGGGACGCGGGCCTTCGAGAGCGCCAGGGCGAGCGCCTCGATGATGGGGGCCGGGAACCTCGCGGCGGCCGACGAGGCTGCCGGCCG
>CAYLJK010000083.1:0-8714 GCA_964383975.1 uncultured Gemmatimonadales bacterium
GACCGGATCGGCGCCACCGTGGCCGAGAGCGCCGCCGAGGTCGAGCGCCTACGAGATGCCGCGGACAAGGTCGGCCAGTTCGCCGAGACGATCGGCAGCGTGGCGAGCCAGACCAACATGCTCGCGCTCAACGCCACGATCGAGGCGGCGCGGGCGGGCCAGCACGGCGCCGGCTTCGCCGTGGTGGCCGACGAGGTCCGCCGCCTCGCGGAACAGAGCGCCCGCGAGGCGGCGCAGGCCTCGCGCACCACCGCCGAGACCCGCCGGGTCATCGACACGGCCGCGCAGCTTCTCGAGCGGATGCGGCGGGAACTCTCCGAGATCGCGGAGACTTCCCGCGGCTGGATCACCGAGCTGGAGGGGATCGCGAAGGCCAGCGAGACCGCGGCCCGGCTGTCCAACCGGATGATCGAGTTCCCGCGCCGCAACACCCAGCGGGCCGAGGAGATGCAGCGACTGCTCCAGGAGCTGCGGGCCGCGGCGGAGGGCTCGGCCGCCGAGGCTCAGGTGGTGGCGGCGGCGGCGACGCAGCAGCTGCAGGCGATCGAGAGCCTCTCGCGCAGCGCGATCCAGCTCTCCCAGAGCGCCGACCAGCTGTCGCGGGCGGCCCGGTTCGTCAGGGAGTGACGTGGGTCACATCTCATTGCGGGCCTTGCGGTTTCCTTCGACGCGGTGCCACATATAGACCGTTCCGTGCCGCCCGGGGCTCGAGCCCCGGCGTCCACCGCTGCCGAGCCGGCGGTTTCGCGCTTGCGGTGGGCGGGAGCACGGGCCATCTTTGCCCGCATCCCGCACCTCGACCACTCGAGGGCGGTCGCGTTCGATTGTCGTCTCGCACAGGCCTGTGCGCAGTGCTGGATTAACCTCTCCGGGGAGATCGTCATGAGTAACCGCTTCTTCAGAGCTGTGAGCGCGCTCGCTCTTGCGCCGACGCTCGCGGTGGCGCAGCAGCCGGCGACGCGGCCCGCCACGCAGCCCGCGACGCGGCCGGCGGCCCAGCAGCCGGCGGCGCGACCCGCGCCGCGGCGTGTCGTGGGGCCGCAGCGCGGAGGGTCGTGGGAGTTCACGATCGCTCCCGCCCTGTTCTCCATCGACCGCGCCCTCGGCGCCGCGCTTGCCAACGCCGGCGAGTTCGACCCGGGTCCCAGCCGGTTCATGTACGGCGGCTGGGCCGGCATCACGAAGAACTTCGGCGGGCACTTCGGCGTGCAGCTGGGGAGCGGTGTGGGCCTCGGGAACGGCGGCACGATGTTCAACCCGAGCCTCGACCTCGTCTGGACGTCGAACCTCAACAGCAACTTCAACATCTTCATCCCCGTCGGCGTGAACATGACGATGGTCGGCAGCGAGAGCTCCGACTACGGCGCGCATGCCGGCCTCGGCTTCCGCTCGTTCCTCAGCGACAACGTTGCCCTCCGCGTCGAGGGCCGGATGGCGTACGAGGACTGGGGCGGCGATGACCCGGCCTACAACGGGACCGGCCTGCTCGGCCTCTCGTTCTTCATGGGCGGGGGCCCGGCGCGGGACACCGACAACGACGGCGTACCGGACAAGCGCGACCGCTGCGCCAACACCCCGGCCGGCGCCACCGTCAACGCGACCGGCTGTCCGAGCGACAGCGACCGCGACGGCGTCTACGACGGCCTCGACCGCTGCGCCAACACGCCCGCCAACACGCCGGTGGACACCAATGGCTGCCCGCGCGACAGCGACCGCGACGGCGTCTCCGACAACCTGGATCGCTGCGCCAACACCCCGGCCGGCACCCCGGTGGACGCCAACGGCTGCCCGCGCGATGCGGACGGTGACGGTGTCGCCGACAATGCTGACCGCTGCCCGAACACGCCGCGCGGCACCCCGGTGGACGCCAACGGCTGCCCGCGCGACTCGGACAACGACGGCGTGACGGACAACGCCGACCGCTGCCCGAACACGCCCGCCGGCACGCCGGTGGACGCCAACGGCTGCCCGCGCGACTCGGACGGTGACGGCATCGCCGACAACGCTGACCGCTGCCCGAACACCGCCGCCGGGACGCAGGTCGGCCCGGACGGCTGCCCGCTTGCGCGGGATGCCGACAACGACGGTGTGCCGGATGAGCGCGACCGCTGCGCCAACACGCCGCGTGGCCGGCGCGTGGATGCGACCGGCTGCCCGCTCGCGGAGATCGCGACGGAGGTCGGCGCCCGCCTCGTGCTGCGCAACGTGACATTCGCCTCGGGCACCGCCCGTCTGACGCCGGTCGCCCGGACGACCCTCGACGGCATCGCGACGTCCGTCCTGGCGTTCCTGCAGCAGAACCCGTCGGCCCGCTTCGAGGTCGGCGGCCACACGGACAACGCCGGCTCCGCCGCCGCGAACACCCGCATCTCGCAGGCGCGGGCGCAGGCGGTGGTGGACTACCTCAGGACCAAGGGCGTGCCCGCCGCGGCGATGACCGCGCAGGGCTACGGCCCGACGCAGCCCGCCGCGCCGAACACCACGGCGGCCGGCCGCGCGCAGAACCGCCGCGTGGAGATCAAGCGCATCAGCTAGTAGCGCGGCGCGCCTGATCTGGACAGACTTCGGGCTCCATCCCAGGGCATCGGGATGGGGCCCGATGCTGCTTCCTGACCGCCCGAGACCGGATCGTCATGCCCTGCGTCACGCGAGCCACCACCCTCCTGGCCCTCACCCTGACCCTGGCCCCGGTGGCCGCGGCGCAGCGCCTGCCTCGTCCGGTCCCCACGCCCAGCTCCGTGCTCGGCTTCCCCCCCGGAGAGGACCGGCGGCTCACGGACTGGGCGACCATCGTCCGCTACTTCCGCGCACTCGACGCCGCGAGCCCGCGCGTCTCGATCCGCGAACTCGGCCGCACCACGAACGGCGCGCCGTTCATCGCCGCGTTCATCTCGAGCCCGGCGAACTTGGCGCGTCTTCCGGCTCTTGCCGAGGTCCAGCGGCGGCTCGCCGACCCCCGGCTCAGCCCGGATTCCACGGAGGTCCGCCGCCTGCTCGCCCGGACGCCGGCGTTCGTGCTCATCACCTCCAGCGTCCACTCGACGGAGGTCGGAGGGTACTTCAGCCCCCTGGTCATCGCCCATCACCTCGCCACGACCACCGACCCGACCGAGCGCCGCATCCTCGACAACGCCATCGTGATGCTCGTCCCGTCCATGAACCCCGACGGCGTCGACATCGTCTCCCGCTGGTACGCCGAGACCCTCGGCACGCCCGCCGAGGGCGCGGGCCCGCCCGAGCTGTACCACCCGTACGTCGGGCACGACAACAATCGCGACTGGTACGCGTTCACGCAGGTCGAGACCCGCCTCGTCGTGGACAGCCTTTACGGGGTGTGGCACCCGCAGGTCACGATGGACATCCACCAACAGGGGCAGTACGGCTCGCGCATCTTCGTCCCGCCGTACCTCGATCCCCACGAACCGAACGTGGACCCCATCCTCGTGCAGGGCGTGAACGCGCTCGGCATGGAGATCGCGCGGCGCCTGACCGCCGACGGGCTCGCGGGCGTTGCCGTCAGCTCCTCCTACGACGCCTGGACCCCGGCCCGCGCCTTCCAGCACTACCACGGCGCGGTGCGCATCCTGACCGAGACGGCGAGCGCTGCGCTTGCCACCCCCGTCACCATTCCCTTCGACAGCCTCCGCGCCGACGCCAACCTCGACCCCCGCCGGCGCTCTTGGAACTTCGTCGCGCCGTGGCCCGGCGGCCGCTGGACGCTGGCGGACATCGTCCGCTACCAGACCGCCGGCGCGATGGCGATGCTCGACCACGTCGGACGCAGCGCCGACCAGTGGCGCCGCGCCAGTCGCCTCGTCGCCGAGCGCGCGGTGCGCGGCTGGCCCGACTGGCCGTGGGCCTACGTGCTTCCGACGGCTGGCCAGGACCAGGCGGCCCTCAACGCGCTGCTCGCGGTCCTCCAGCGCGGGCAGGTCGAGGTCCGACAGGCGCTCCAGGCCTTCACGCTCGAGGGCGAGCGCCTCTCCGCGGGTGCCTACGTTGTCGTGTTGCGGCAGCCGTACGCCGCCTTCGCGAAGACGCTGCTGGAGCGCCAGTTCTACCCCGACCTGCGCGAGTACCCCGGCGGTCCCCCCCAGCGTCCGTACGACGTCACCGCGCACACGCTCCCGCTGCTGTTCGGCGTGCGCACCATCCGCGTGGAGGACTCGCTCGCTGTCCCGCTCTCAGGCCCCGTCATGGCGCCGCCGCCCGTCTTCCGCGCCGCCCGGCTGAGCACCACGAACGGCCGTCGCTCCGCGGTCCGCATCGGGGTGTACCGGTCGTGGGCGCCGTCCATGGACGAGGGCTGGACGCGCTGGACCCTCGACACGTGGGCCGTCCCGTTCGAGTCGCTCACCGACTCGGTCGTCCGCGCGGGCGGGCTTGCCGCGCGGTACGACGCGATCATCATCCCTGACCAGCCGGCCCGCACCCTGCTGGAGGGTCTGTCGGCGCGCCGCTACCCGGTGCGCCTCGTCGGCGGCCTCGGCCAAGCCGGTGTCGCCGCGCTGAAGGAGTACGTGGATGCCGGCGGCACGCTGATCACCTTCAACGAGGCCTCGCGCTTCGCCATCGGCGCACTCGATCTGCCGGTGACGGATGTGCTGGCGACGACGTCGTCGCGCGAGTTCTACGCCCCCGGCAGCATCCTGCGCCTCCAGCTGGAGCCCGACCATCCGGTCACGGAGGGGATGGGCACGGAGACGATCGCCTGGTTCGAGGACGGGCCGGCCTTCGAGCCGCGCGACCCGTTCCGGGTGCGCGTCCTCGGCCGCTACCCGGCCGCCGCGTCAGACATCCTGCTCTCGGGCTATCTGCTGGGGCCGACCTGGCTGGCGGGCCGCGCCGGGCTCGTGGAGGTGCGGCGGGGACGGGGACGCGTGCTGCTCTTCGGGTTCCGCCCGCAGTACCGCGGTCAGAGCCTCGCCACGCTTCCGCTCCTTTTCAACGCTCTGCGCAGCGCCGCTCGCGAGGGACGCTAGAGGGCCCCGAGGGCCCGCCGCAGCTCCTCGAGTCGGCGCTCGTCCGCCCGGTAGTACACGCGCGGCGGCGCCGGCCGCGCGCCCACCAGACCCGCGGCACAGAGCACCTTCAGGTGCTGGGAGACCGTGGACTGGGCGAGGGGCAGCTCCGCGGCGAGCTGGCCGCAGGTGCGCTCGCCGCCGGCATGCCGGAGCTGGCGCACGATGGCGACGCGCGCCGGGTGGCCGAGCGCGCGGCACAGCCGCGCCACCCGGATCGCCGCGTCGAGTCCGCCGCCGGCGCGGCCCGTCTCCCCGGACCCGTCCACGCTCACGCCGCCGCGGGGTCCTGCGCCGGCTCCCACGCGATGATCCGGCCGGCGAGCGCCGACGCCGCCACCGTGTAGGGGGAGGCAAGGTACAACTGGCCCGGACCGGAGCGCCCGGGGAAGTTGCGGTTGATCGCCGAGATCGTGACGTCCGTCGGCCTCCGGGACACGCCCGGCCCGGCGTTGATGCACGCCCCGCATGACGGCTCGATGAAGATTGCGCCCACGTCGGCGAAGATGCGGTCGTAGCCCTGCGCGCGGCAGTACTCGAAGACCTCGCGGGAGCCACACTGGATGTAGCACTGCACCCGCTCACTGACACGCCGCCCGCGCTCGAGGCCTTCCCGGAAGACGCGCGCGTACATGTCCATGTCCTCCTTCTTCCCCGCCGTGCACGAGCCCGCATAGGCGATGTCCACCGGGACCTCGCGGGCCAGCTCCTCGATGAACAGGCCGTTCCCCGGGTCCCCGGGGAGCGCGATCATCGGACGAAGTTCCGACGCGTCGATCTCGATCACCGTCACGTAGTCGGCCCCGGGGTCGGAGCGCAGCCCCTCGCAGAGCCGCTGTGCCGCGGCGCGGTCCATCCCGCGCTGCGCGACGAGGTAGTCCACCGTCCGGGCGTCGGGCGCGATGATCCCGGTGAACGCGCCGACCTCGGCCGCCATGTTCGTCATCGTGGCCCGCTCGTCCACGCTCAGCGCCTCGACCGCCTCACCCGCGTACTCGATGATCTGCCCGATGGCGTGCCCGTCCCGCACGTACGGATGGCGTAGGATCTGGAGCATGAAGTCCTTCGCCGTCACGTTCTCCGGCTTGCGGCCTCGCACCACCACCTTGAACGACCTCGGGACCTGCACCCGCACATCCTTCGTGATCCAGCTGTTGAAGACCGCCGTGGTCCCGACGCCGAAGGCCACGCACCCCACCGCCCCCGCGTGCGGCGTGTGGGAGTCGGAGCCGATGATGATCTGCCCGGGGAGCGCGTGCGCCTCGAGAATCTTCGAGTGGCAGATCGCCTCCGACCCCGCGGCCAGCGCCCCGGTCAGGTTCAGCCGCCGCTCCAGCTGCCCGTAGAGCCGCACGCCCTTCGCAGCGGCGAACTCGCGCTGCTTCCGCTCCAGTTGGGCGGCGACCTCCAGCAGGCCCATCTCGACGTGCTCGGGCCGCATCACCTGGTCGAGAAAGGTGAGGTGGTCACGGAAGAAGAAGACGGACGACGGATCGTTGAGCGGTGCCTCCGCGCCGACCAGCTGCTCGAAGAAGATCGCCGCCATCGGCGTCACGTACTCGTGGCTGAAGCGGATGTCGGTGACGACGAATCCCTCGTCCCCGGGCGCCACCGCTGGTACGCCCATCCGCCCCCGCGCCGCGTCCACCACCCAATGCTTTGCGAAGATCTTCTCGGCGATCGTCATCGGCCGCGACGCCGTCGTCAGGGCCGGCACCGCCACTTTTCCCTGGAGCCGCGCCACGTTGTAGGGGAACAGCCCGCCGAACTCGATGATGTCCCGCGTGATGCGGCCCTCGCCCTCCGTGAACGCCGTGAGCGGAATCGGCTCACCGCGCTTCACGCGGTCGAGCAGGCTGAAGTCGGTCGTCGTGAGGATGCCGAGGTTCTGGCAGTTCTCGCGGTAGATCCGCTCGATGCTCTCGCCCGCCACCAGGCGGATCCCGGCGCACATCTCGGCGTAGGGAGACTGTTCGCGCGAGCTCCCCTTCCCCCGCCGCTTCCCAGCCACCGACGCAACGAAGCCGCCGGCCTTCACGGAGCCGCGCGCCACTGGGAACGCGTCGCCGGCCCGGAAGCCGAGGTAGGGGAAGTCGCCGAGCGTCTCGTCGAAGTAGTAGCAGATGTAGGCCGGGGTGATCTCGTCGGTGGAGATGTTGTCCCGGAGCCGGATGGACGGATCCCAGTCCAGGTCGGCGCCGGAGAGCTGCCGCCGCATCAGCTCCGCGTCGTCCACCAAGTAGAGGAGCCGGCCCTGGAGGCGCACCTCGCCGGGCCGGCGCTCCACCGGCATCGTCAGAAGCGGGTTGGACATGTCGGGGAATCTCACCGCGCGGCCGGGGCGGCGGCAAGCATTGCGGCCCGGGGGCGGGAGGGCGTATGCTGCTGGGCCCAATGCGCGTCCTCCCACTTCGCATCCTGCTCGGCACGCTGCTCGCCGGGGGTCCCACTCGGCCCGGCGCCGCCGCCGCCCAGGGACACGAACTGACCCTGCGCGATACCGCCGTCATCACCTCACCGCGTATCGGCGAGAGTTCCGGACTCGTGCGTGCCGCGCGCCCCGGTATCTACTGGACAATCAACGATTCTGGGAACGAGCCGCTGCTCCTCGCCCTGGATTCGCTCGGGCGCGACCTCGCCGCCTGGCGCGTCTCCGGAGCCACGAACACAGACTGGGAGGACCTCTCGACCGGACCGTGCCCCGGGCGCGGGCGCTGTCTGTACATCGCCGACATCGGCGACAACTTCGCGCGCCGCTCGCACATCGTCATCTACCGCGTGCCGGAACCGGAGCCGCCGGTGGCGCCGACCGACGCGGTCGCCGACGTGTCGGCGCTCGACTCGATCGTCCTCCGCTACCCGGACCGCGCGCACGACGCCGAGGCCCTCGCGGTCACGCCGGACGGCCTGCTCTACCTGGTCACGAAGGACCTCGTCGGCCCGCCGCGTCTCTTCACCGCCCGGGTCGGCGGCGGCGGGGACATCACGCTCCACGAGATCGGTGCCCTGCCGCTCACCGCGAGCGCTCTCTCGGGACGGCTCGTCACTGGCGCCGCGGTGTCACCGGACGGCCGGCTTCTCGTGGTGCGCACCTACGCCAGCATCCACCTGTTCCGGCCGAACGGCGATGCCCCGCCGACGCCGCTCTCGCCGCCGACCGGCCTCACCATCCCGGTCGTCGAGACGCAGGGCGAGGCCATCGCGTTCGACGGCCGGCCCGACGAGCTCGTGCTCACCAGCGAGCGCGGCATGCGCGGCCACGCGATCCTCACCCGCCTCCTGCTTCGACCACGAACATCGCGCTGACCGCACGGCACGCCCTGCGCGGCGGCCTGCTGCTCCTGGTCTCCGCCGTCGCGCTGCTGTTCCGCGCCTCCACGCGAGACGACGTGTCCACGTCGCCGATCCGCGCGGCGACGGTGGACGCGGGACTGCGCTTCCGCATCGCTCGCGCCGGCCGCGGGCCGACGGTTGTCCTGCTTCACGGCTACGGCGAATCGCTCGTCGCCTGGCGGCCGGTGTTCGAGCGCCTGCGTGGCGACATGGACGTCACGGCCCTCGACCTCCCCGGCCACGGCCTCACGTCGAAGCCCGACACCGGCTACACGACCACCGCGATGGCGGAGGCCGTGCTCCGGGCCCTGCGCGCGATGCGGCTCGATTCGATCGTCCTCGTCGGCCACTCGATGGGCG
>CAYLJK010000084.1:0-8693 GCA_964383975.1 uncultured Gemmatimonadales bacterium
GCGTCGCCGCAGGTGGCGACGTACGTGGTGCCCGACACGCTGACGGCGCTCGGCGAGACGGTCACGCTGGCAGCCCAGTACCGGGATTCGGCAGGGACGCCGCTGCCGGGCTCGTTCACGTGGATGAGCCGCACGCCGTCCGTCGCCACCGTCAGCGCCGCGGGCGTGGTCACGGCGCTGACCAACGGCGCCACCTGGGTGGTGGTGACCGAGGCGGGCGGGACGATGGACTCGGCGCGCATCGTCGTCGAGCAGCGGATCGCGAGCATCAGCGTGACGCCCGGATCGCGGAGCATCTATCTCACCCGTGACTTCACCTTCACGGCGACGGCCGTGGACGGACTGGGGAGCCCGATGCTGGGCGTGACGACGTTCACCTGGTCGTCCACGGCGCCGGCCGTCGCCTCGGTGGACACGGCCGGCAAGGTTACGGGCGTGGGGCTCGGATCGGCACAGATCCGCGCCACCTCCGGCGCGGTCACCGGCGTGGCCAGCGTCAGCATCATCACGCCGATCACCCGGATCGCGGTGGTGGTGGACACCGCCGGCGCGGCGACCACCGACACGTTCACCATGACGTCGCTCGGCCTCACGCGCCGCTACCGGGCGATCGCGCACGACACGCTCGACGCGGTCATGACGGGCGTGACGTTCACCTGGGTCTCGACCAACGGCTCGGTGGCGGTGCTCGACTCGATCACCGCGGAGACCGCCCGCGCCACAGGCGCCGCGAACGGCGTGACCTCCATCCGGGCGACGGCCCAGGGTTTCACGTCGAACCCCGGCGCGCTGCTCACCGTCTCCCAGGTGCTGGCCTCGATCGAGCTGACGCCGGCGGCCGCGACCATCGCGCCGACGGGGACGGTAGGTCTCGTGGCGCGCGGCAAGGACGCGAACGGCCGCTACATCGCCGGCGGCTCGTTCACCTTCGCCTCCTCCGCGCCCGGCGTCGCGACCGTCGGAGCCACGAGCGGGATCGTCATCGGCGTGGCGGTGGGCACGGCCGACATCACGGCGACGAGCGGCGCGATCACGTCGAACGCGTCGGTCATCACGGTCAGCAACGCCGTGCCGCCCGTGATCTCGTTCGGCCGCGACACGCTGTCGGTCGGCCGCGGCTCGGGCACCTCGATCCCGATCCTGCTCAGCCGGCCGGACACCGTCCCGCTCACCGTCAACCTCGCGGTCGGGGATACCGTCGCGTACTGGAGCACCGGGTCGGTGACGATCCCGGCGGGCGCCACGTCGGTCAACGCGACCCTGAACGGGCGCAACGCGGGGACGACGTTCGTCGTGGCGTCGGACGGCAGCGGGAACGGCTATGCCCCCGACACCGCTGTGGTGAAGGTCACGGCGACGATGCGGCTCGCCTCGACCAGCTACGCCATCAACGCGACCGACGTGGCGAACACCCAGGTGCTCCTCTCCGACCCGTCCCCGGCCGGCGGCACCTACGTGACCTTGTCGTACGGGACGGCCGGCGTCGCGGCGGTCTCCCCCGACCCGGCGTTCATCCCGGCGGGTCAGCTCGCGGCCGACATCCAGATCCGCGGGCTGGCCGGCGGCACGACCACGATCACGCCAAGCGCCATCGGCGTGAACGGCACGGCGTCGAGCTTCACGGCGTACGCGCCGGTGCTCCAGCGGAGCCATACCGGGACGATCCGCCTCGGGCAGGGACAGTACGAGCCCAACCTCTACGTGTACGTCCAGGCGAACACGAACACGCCGATCCCGGTCACCCTGACCAGCTCCGACACCAACGTGGTGACGGTGCCGGCGCTGGTGACGATCCCGAGCAACTCGAACTACGTCTACTTCACGGCCAGTGCCGGGGGGATCGGCAGCGCGACGATCAGCCTGTCGTCGCCGGGGTGGACCGCGTCCGGCACCTTCAACGTGACCTCCACGACGCCGCGCCTGGGCATCAGCGGCGGGACGACGATCTACACGACATCGCCGCAGCGCAACGTGACGGTGTACGCGCAGGACTCGACGCGGAGTTCACACTACCGGACGAGCTCGCTGGTGGTCCGCCTCAGCTCGACCGACACCACCGTGATGCGGGTGCTCGACACGGTCGTCACCATCGGGCCGGGGCAGTACTACACCAGCGCCGGACGGGTCATTCCGGGCGGCGTGGGCGGGACGGCGTACATCGTGGCCACGGCGAGCGGCCACGGGGCCGACTCGACGCTCTTCACGGTGCTCGGTCCGCCGCTCAACCTGAGCTGGAGCCTGAATCGCATCGGTGCGGGCCAGGAGGATTACAACCTCTACGTGTACACGCAGGACAACGTCACGGCGCCGCTGACCGTGACCCTCGCCAACCCGGACACGACGGTGCTGGGCATTCCGGCGACGGTCACGATCCCCGCGGGGACGAACTACGTGTACTTCACCGTGCGCGGGCTCTCGCCGGGTACTGTCGTGGTGACGGCCACCGCGCCGGGGTACCAGCCCGATAACGCGACGTACGTCGTGACGTCCCCGCGCGTCGTCGTCTCGAGCGCCGGGACGCCGATCAATCGGTTCGCGCCGTCGCGGACGTACACCGTGTACGCGACGGACTCGCTCGGGAACGGCCACTACCGCACGGCGCCGCTGGTGGTCTCCCTGCGCTCGACCGACACGACCGTGATCGTGACCGACACGGTGGCGACGATAGCTGCTGGCGCGTACTACACCAGCTCGCCGCGGCTCACGCCCGCGGCGCTGGGCACGGCGCAGATCATCGCTGCGGCGGCAGGCCACGGCGCCGACACGAGCGTCGTGTACACCGTCCAGCAACCGAAGCTGAACATGAGCTTCACCACGTACCGGATCGGCCGGCGGCAGCACGGCGGCGCGTCGGACGTCTACGTGTACACGCCGGATAGCCGGCCGGTGGCGGTCCCGGTCACGTTGACGCAGTCGAACGCCGCCGTGGATTCGCTCAGCGCGACCGCGCTCACGATCGACTCGGCGTACAACTACGAGTACTTCACGTTCTTCGGGCTGTCGCAGGGCGTGGACACGATCATCGCGACGGCCGCCGATTACCTCCCCGACACGGCGTACGTCACCGTGACGACGGCGCGGTTCACCAGTTCGAACCTGCCCAGTTCGACGACCACGACCAACCCGCCGCTCGGGCTGACGGTGTACGCCGCCGACAGCCTCGGCAACGGGCACTACACGATGGACACCGTCGTCGTGGCCGCGGTCTCCAGCGATACGACGGTCATCCGGCCGGCTCAGCCGTTCTTCCGGATCCCGAAGGGGGCGTACTACGCCTCGACCACCGTGAACGTCGTCGGCCCCGGCGCGGCGAACATCACGCTCTCCGACTCGGCGGGGACGGGGTACCTCCCGGTCACGACGAACACCGTGACCGTCACGGGTCCGTCGCTGGCGATCGCGAACTCGACGACGATGCTCGGCATGCGCCAGACCGGCGGCATCTACTCGGCCTACGTGTACACGCCGAACAACGTGGCGGACACGCTCGTCGTGAACCTCCTGAGTACCGATACGCGGGTCGTGACGGTGCCGGCGCTGGTCAAGATCCCGCCTGGTTCGAACTACGCCTACTTCCCGATCACGGCGATGGACACGGTCGGGACGATCCAGATCCAGGCGACGGCGCTCGGCTACAACGCCGCGACGACGAACGTGCAGGTGACGCAGCCGAAGTTCGTGCTGAGCACCAGCACGTCGCGGTACACCACGTCGCAGCCGTATCCCATCACGATCACCGCGACCGACGCCAACGGGAACGGGCACTACACGACGGAGGCGGTGACCGCCACGCTCGCCTCCTCCGCCCCGTCGGTCGCGGCGATCGACTCGACGACGGTCACCATCCCGGCGGGCGGCTACTACGTCAACACGCCGAGGTGGAGTCCGGGCCTGGTCGGCACCGCGCAGCTCTCCGCGACCGACGAGCGGGCGGCGCTGTACAAGTACAACACGGGGACGATCAACGTCGCCGTGATCACGCCGGCGCTCAGCCTGAGTTGGGGCACGCGGTACCTGGGGATCGGCCAGTATGACGACTACGCGTACGTCTCGACGCCGGACGCCCAGGCGGCGCCGCTGACGGTGACGATGGCGCACGCCGGGACCGCACGCACGGCCACGTACGCCAACCTCTCGACGACGCCGATCACGGGCGTCACGATCCCGGCGTCCGGAAGCTACGAGTACTTCCGACTGGCTGGGACCACGGCGGGGACGGACACGCTGGTGGTGACGGCCACGTCGCCCGCCCACATCCCCGATTCCGCGTACACCGTTGTGGGGCAGGGACGCGTGGATCCGCTCGGCGGGTGGCCGGGCTCGCTGGCTGCCGGTGACTCGGCCCTGGTCACGCTCTACGCGCGCGACCAGAACCAGGGCACGCACTCCGTCCTGGCGGCCACCACGTTCACGCTGGCGCCCAACGCCAACATCGAGTTCCGGTCGGGCGGCGCGGTCGTCACGCAGGTGACGATCCCCGCGGGACAGCCGTCGGTGTCGTTCTACGTGAAGGCGCTGAGCGCCGGGACCGGGAGCGCCACCATCACGGCGACGAACTACCAGACCTACACCCCCTCGTTCACGGTGACGCCATGACGATCGCCCGGTCCTCAGCGTGGCAGCGCCTCGCCGCCGGCGTGGTTGCGCTCGGTGCCCTCGCAGGGGTGTCGCGGGCCGCCGCGCAGCAGCCCCCGCCGACTCCCGCGCCGGCCGCCGCGCCTGTTGTCCCACCGCCGGCGACCGCCGGCCCTCCCCCGGCCCCCGCGGCGGCACGTCCCGCCGGCGCGCAGGCTTCGGCGCCCGCTCCGGTCCTCCCGCCTGCTCGCGGCAGCGCGGTGCCGCCGGAGTCGGCCGTGGTGCGGGCCGCGGCGCCGGCGGCCGAGCCGCCTGCGCACGCCGTGGCGCAGTGCCGCGACGGGTCCTTCGTCGTGGAGCCGGCCGGCGCCGCGGCCTGCCAGGCACGCGGCGGCGTGCTGGTGGTGTTGCCTCCGCGTGCGGCAGCGCGACCGCCGGCTCCGGGTGGACGGGCGCAAGCCCTTCCGGCGGCCGCGCGTGCGACCGCTCCGATGCAGACGGCACCGCCGCCGGGCGCCACGATGCAGTGCGGGGATGGCACCTACCTCACCGGCCCGGCGGACATCGCGCGCTGCGCCGCCAACGGCGGCGTCGCGGCCATCCTCCCGACGCCGGCACCGCCGCCCCCGGCTCCGGTGCGGCCCCGACTGCCGTAGCGGTGTCGCGCGCCTTCGTCGGCGAGCACGATCGGTGGGGCGATCCGGCGTACCGGGTCGCCCTTCCGCGTCGTGATGACCCGGGCTTCGACGCCGCAGCGGCGGAGGCGCTCCTCGAGGCCGCCCGCGACGGCCAGACCGGCAGCGCCGAGGCGGCGACCGGGTATTACTGGGGGGAGCCGCGCCTCGCCGAGCACGTGCGCGTCATCCTGGAGCGCGCCCGCCGCGAGCGGGACGAACGACTTGTCCAGCTCTGCGAGCGGTTCCTGTCGTGATCGAGATCCGGCGCGGAGACATCACCCAGCTCGCCGTGGACGCGATCGTGAACGCAGCCAACGAGGCGCTGCGCGGCGGTGGCGGCGTGGACGGCGCCATCCACCGCGCGGCGGGGCCCGAACTGCTGGAGGAATGCCGCCGCCACGCCGGCTGTCCCACCGGTAGCGCGGTGCTGACGCGGGGGTACCGCCTTCCGGCCCGCTACGTCATCCACGCCGTCGGGCCGGTGTGGTGCGGCGGCACGCGCGACGAGCCGCGGCTCCTGGAGCAGGCGTACCGCAGCGCCTTCCGGCTTGCGCTGGAGCACGGCGACATCCGCAGCCTCGCCTTCCCCTCGATCTCCACCGGTGCGTATGGTTACCCGAAGCGCGAGGCGGCGGAGATCGCGGTGCGCGTGATGCGGGAGCACGAGGTGCGCTTCGAGCGTATCATCGCCTGCGTCTTCAGCGCCGGCGACGAAACCGTGTATCGGGAAGTCCTGGAGGGGCGTGCATGAGCCCGATGGCGCTGGTCGTGGCGGCGACGGTGACCGCGTGTGCCGCCCCTCCCCCCTCCCCGCTCCCCGCTCCCCGCTCGACGGACACCACCTACGCCCGCCTCTGGACCGCGGGCCGCCCCTACCGCGAGTGGTACGCCGCGGTGGACGACCGGGTGGAACTCTGGCGGCGCATCACCGGCATCGTGCAGGTGCCCGATGCGCTCGCCCAGCGCGCGCGCCGCACGGGGGCCCTGAAGCTGCTCATGATGGTGGACGACGACTGCTCCGACTCGGCGAACGTGCTGCCGTACATCGCGCGGCTGGTGGACCTCGCTCCGAACCTGGAGTTGCGGCTGGTGGACATGGAGACGGGCCGCGTCATCGGCGAGCGCCACCGCACGCCCGATGGGCGCGTCGCCACGCCCACGCTGGTGGTGCTCGATGCGCGCTTCGACGACCGCGGCTGCTGGGTCGAGCGCCCCGCCCGGCTCCAGCACTGGTACATCACCCGCGGCGACACCGTGGACGTCCCGGCGTACCGCCGCGAGAAGCAGGGGTTCTACGACTTCGACCACGGGATGAGCACGATGGAGGAGCTGGTCGGCGTCCTGGAAGCCGCCGCCGCGGGCACGCCCCGCTGCGGCATCCCGCCCCAGCCGTGACCTGACCCGGGGTGTGGAGTCCCTTTTCTCCGGCCCTCCCGCTCCCCGGCTACATCCCGTAGGCTGCCCGTACCGCGCGGCGCAGCAGCGCCAGCGGCAGCGGCCCCGCCTCCAGCACCCGCTCGACGAACACCCTCTCGCTGAACCGCCCGCCCAGCGCCTGCCGCAGCTCGGCCTGTAGCGCCTCCAACTCCAGCCACCCGATGATGTAGCTCGGCGCCTGGGTCGGCCACGTGGTGAAGCGGGTCACCTCGGCCTCGGCGGCGCTGCGCTGGAGCCCCACCTCGTCCATGAGGAACCGCACCGCCTCCTCGTAGGTCATGCGGCCCGTGTGGATGGACGGATCAATGATGACGCGGGCAGTGCGCCACAGCCGCATCTGGAGCTGGGCCAACCGCCCGTCGGGATCGTCCGCAAAGAGCCCGGCGCGCGCCATCCAGTGCTCGGCGTAGAGCGCCCACCCCTCGCCGTAGTACGTGTTGCCGAACCCCTGGCGGCGCAGCGGTCGCGGGTTGCGCCGGGCGTACACGAGCTGGAGGTGATGGCCTGGATAGCCCTCGTGCAGGGCGATGACGTTGATCCACCCGTGGTTCTGCGTGCGCAGCTTCTCCTCGACCTGGGCCGGGGTCATCCCGGGTACGACGTCGGTCACGAAGAAGCGCCCCACGGCCACGCTGTCACGCATCGTGATGCCGCCGTAGCCGCCCCACGCGTACGTCTCCCGCAGCTGCGGCGGCGTGGGCACGAAGATCAGCTCCTCGCACGGCGGGATCCGCACCAGGTCGTCGCGGATGAGCAGCGCCTGCACCCGGCGGGAGGCGGCGCGGTACGCGTCGGTGACGCGGCCCGCTTCGGGATGCCGCTCCTGCATCTCGCGGACCAGGTCCTGCCAGCGCGCGCCCGGTCGCAGCTGCTGCGCGAGCGAGTCCAGCGCACGCTTCGTCGCCTCGTGGATGGCCCGGCCCCGCTCGATCATCCCTTCGGCGCCGTACGGCAGGAGATGGACCTGCGTCAGCAGCCAGTCGTAGTACGGCTCCCCCACGGCCCACGAGCCCTCGGGTGCGGGGCGCAGCGTGTCGGTGAGGAACGCGGCGTAGCCGGCGAGCGCCGCGCGCGCCGCCTCGCCGGCCGCGAGCAGGCCGGCGCGCAGCGAATCCGGGGCTCCCGACTCGACGCGCCGCCGGAACTCCCCGGCGAGGAAGGCCGCGTAGCTGCGCGCGCTCCCCACCGCGAGGCGCACCCAGAGCGGCGGTGGATCCACGAGCTGGCGGCGGCCGAGGTCGAGGACACGCGGCTGGCGCTCGAGGTCGCGGCGGACGCGCGCCCAGTCGGCGGGCGTCGGCGGCCGGTCGCCGGCGACGCGCCAGTACAGGTCACCGAGCGTGAGATACCGGCCGGGCACCCGCTGGGAGGTGCGCAGGACGGTGTCCTGCACCGTCCTGCGGAGCGACGACTCCAGCAGCAGCCAGTCAATGCGCTGGTCGAGGGAAAGGCGCGCCGTGTCCACGGCCCGCAGGTCCTCGAGCCGGCGCAGCGCCCGCTCCGCGGCGCGGCGCTCGGCCGCCGTCTCGAGGTCGGCGATCTCCCGGTCCGGGCGGTCGTCGTCCGGGTCGCGGCGCGGGGTCCGGAGCCACGAGGCGACGAACGCCTCGAAGCGGGCCGAGTCGCTGCCGGCCGGCGCGAGGGGTCGCGTTCCGGGCGCGCCGGCGCACCCGGGCGCGGCGAGGAGGAACAGCAGGAGGAGACGGCGGCGCATCGGCCGAATCTGCCCGCGTCTCGCGGCTGATGGAAGTGGTGCGTAGCTTCTCCGCGTCCCGCTGCCCCCGAGGTCTCCATGCGTGCCGCGCCGGTCCTGCTGCCGCTGCTCCTGGTGTCGAGCCTGTCAGCCCAGATCACCATCCCGCGGATGCCCGCCTACCCGGCGATTCCCCCGGCGCAGGGGTTCCGCGTGTACATCAGCACCGACATGGAAGGCCTCGCGAGCGTCGTCTTCAACCGCGAGATCATCGCCGGCGTGGAGGGGGAACGGTACCGGACACAGACCGG
>CAYLJK010000085.1:0-4588 GCA_964383975.1 uncultured Gemmatimonadales bacterium
CGGAGATCGTGTTCCAGCAGAAGAAGCTCACGGGCGCCGCCGCGGCGAAGGAGGTCTCGGTCATCCCCGACTGCGGGCTGGCGCCGGGGATGGTGAACATCCTGGCAGGGGAGGGGATCGCGCGGCTCGACCGCACCGAGAGCGTGCGCATCTACGTCGGCGGCCTGCCGCAGCACCCCGAGCCGCCGCTCAACTACATGGTGGTGTACTCGCTGGAAGGGGCGCTCGACTACTACACCTCGCCGGGGTGGATCCTCCGGGGCGGGAAGGCGGTCCAGGTCGAGGCCCTGAGCGAGCTGGAGGCGGTGGCGTTCCCACCCCCGCTGGGCACCCTGGAGGCGTTCCACACCGGCGGCGGCATCTCGACGATGCCGTTCCACTACGAGGGCCGCATCCCCGTGATGGAGTACAAGACGCTCCGCTACCCGGGGCACGTCGCCATCATGAAGCCGATCCGCGAGCTGGGGCTGCTCGGGACGGAGCCGGTGGACGTGGAAGGGCAGCGCGTCGTCCCGCGCAAAGTGTTCATCGCCGCCGTCTCGCCGCTGCTCACCAAGCCGCAGGGCGAGGACATCGTGGCGCTGCGCGTGGACGTGCGCGGCGTGAAGGACGGGAGGCCGGCGGGGTGGCGCTGGCAGCTGGTGGACCGCTACGACCGCGAACGCCAGGTTTCGGCGATGATGCGCACGACCGGGTACTCGCTCTCCGTCACCGGCCTGATGCAGGTGGACGGCCGGATCGCGATGAAGGGCGTGTACGTCCCTGACGAGTGCGTGCCGTGCGCCCCCTACGTGGCCGAGCTGGCGACGCGCGGCATCGTCATCGAGGAGACCGCGCTCTGAGCGCGCGGCAGGCGATCGTCATCCAGTCGTTCCTCGCGGCGCCACCCCCCGCAGCGTGGGCGGCGCTCACCGCGCACGGCGAGCTGCTGTTCGATGCGCTCCCGCCGTCCGCGTGGCCCGAGGCGGTCGAGCAGCAGGAGCCGGTCCACATCCTGGTCGCGTGGCCGTGGACGCCTGAGCCGACCCGCGTGGTCTTCACGCTCCACGACCTGGGGGGGAGCACCCGGCTCGACGTGCGGCACGAGGGGTGGGGCGAGGGAGGGCGGTGGGAGGAGCCGCTCCAGGGGCACTTCGCCGGCTGGCTGCACGGGCTCGCGCTGCTCGGGCTCTTCGTCGAGACGGGCCGGGACGGGCGGGCGCGGAGCGCCGCGCTGCGCGGGGCCGAGCGCTATCTCATCTCCGGCGAGGTGCCGGCCGCGGCCGCGCCGGTGTACCGCTCGCTCTCCGACCCCGCGGTGCGGGAGCGCTGGAGCGACGGCCTGCTCGACGGCGCCGAGGTGGTCGAGGCGCTCGAGGACCGGCTGCTCCGCTGGGCGCTGCCGTCGGGAGGCGAGCTGGTGGCCATCCTGCGTCCCACGCCGCGCGGCACCCACGTGGCGCTCGCCGAGCACGGCGTGACGGACCGCGCCGCCTCGGCGCGCTGGCCGCGGCTGTTCGACACGATCACGCGCCACCTGGCGCTTGCCGGCCCCGGCGCCGCGCGGTAACTCTGCTGCATCACATCGGCGGGGGGAGTGCCATGAACGGCCGCACCTACATGATGGTCTCGGGCACGATGCTCGGCGTCATCGGGATCGGCCACCTGGTGCGCATCATCCAGCGCTGGGAGCTGGTGATGGGTCCGTGGACGGTCCCGCTCTGGGCGTCGGGCGTCGTGGCCGTCGTCTTCTTCGCCTTCGGGCTGTGGGGTTGGATCGAGGCCGGGAAGTTGCCGCGGCCCTGATCGAACGACCGCTCGAACCCGCGGCCGCCTGCCGCGGCCCGCAGGCTGAAATCCCCGGCGTTCCCGGCTAGCTTTGGGAACGTCGTCGCGGCGCGCGAGCCCGCAGACACGCCGCGCTCCGCCGTCCGCCACGCCCACCCGGGCACGAGGATTCTCACGTGGACATCGGCATTCCCAAGGAGGCGCGCACCCACGAGCACCGTGTGGCGCTGACGCCGGCCGGCGCCAAGGCGCTGGTCGAGCGCGGCCACCGCGTGTACGTCGAGACCGGGGCCGGCGCCGAGGCCGGACACAGCGACGCCGACTACGAGTCGGCGGGCGCGACCATCGCCTACGCGCGCGACGAGGTGTTCCACCGCGGCGCGCTGCTGCTCGGCGTGAACGCGCCGGAGCCGTCCGAGTACGGACTGCTCCAGTCGCAGCAGGCGGTCATCGCCTTCTGGGCGCTGCCCGCGGCGCACGCCGAGCACCTGCGGATCCTGATGGGGCGGCAGGTCACGGCGATCGGCCTCGAAGTGGTGGGGGACGCGGAGGGTCACGCGCCGGCGCTGACCGCGATGTCGGAGATCGCGGGCCCGCTCGCCGTGGTGGTCGGGGCGGGGCTGCTGCTGAACGAGTTCGGCGGGAAGGGCATCCTCCTCTCGGGCGCGCCCGGAGTGCCGCCGGCGAACCTGGTGATCATCGGCGCGGGCGTCCTCGGCCGGGCCGCGGCGTGCGCCGCGGCGGGGATGGGCGCCGAGGTGCTGCTGCTCGACACGTCGGTGGATGCGCTGCGCGAGTCGCGGCTGCGCATGGGCCGGGCGGTGCCCTCGATGGTGGCGACGCCGCACAACGTGGAGCGGGCGCTCTCCTTCGCGGACCTCGTCATCGCGTGCCCGGCGGTGCGCGGCGAGCGGGCGCCGCACGTCATCACGCGCGGGATGCTGCGCCGGATGAAGCCCCGCTCGGTGGTCATGGACCTGGCCATCGACATGGGCGGCTCGCTGGAGACGTCGCGCCCCACGTACTTCCCGCAGCCGACGTTCGAGGCGGAGGGCGTGCAGCACTTCTGCGTGCCGAACCTCCCCTCCATCGTGGCGCGCTCGGCGACGACGGCGCTCACCAACGCGGTGTTGCCGTGGGTCGAGGAGCTGGCGGAGAAGGGCGTGGACCGGGCGCTCGCCGACAACGGCGCGCTGCGCCGCGGCACCTATCTGCGGCACGGCCGGTGCGTGAAGGACACGCTCGCCGAGCTGTTCGGGTTGCCGCTCGAGCGGCTCCCCGGCGCCGGGCGGTAGGGGGGGCCATGCGCTGGAACGAGACCTTCCGCTCGCGCGTGACCACGGCTGCGGAGGCCGTGAGGTGCATCCGGTCGGGGGACCACGTGTGGGTGCACGCCGGGTGCAACAACCCGGAGGAGCTGGTGGCGGCGATGGTGGGCCGCGCCGGGGAGTTGCAGAACGTGGAGGTGGCGCACCTGCTCACGTTCGGCCGGGCCGACCACACCGATCCGAAGTACGCCGGCGCGTTCCGCCACCGGGCCCTGTTCACCGGCGGCAACGTCCGCAAGGCGGTCAACGAGGGGCGCGCCGACTACGTGCCCGTGTTCCTCTCGGAGATCCCGAAGCTCATCAAGCAGCGCATCCTCCCCATCGACGTCGCGCTCGTGCACCTCTCGCCCCCCGACGAGCACGGCTTCTGCTCGTTCGGCGTGGGGGTCGAGTGCACCAAGGCGGCGGCGGAGGCCGCGCGCGAGGTTGTCGCGCTGGTCAACGCGCAGATGCCGCGCTCGCTCGGCGACTCGTTCATCCACGTCTCGAAGCTGACCCACGTGGTGGAGGTGGACCGCCTCCCGGTCGAGCTGCCCGGCGCCGGCCAGATCGGGCCGGTCGCGAAGCAGATCGGCGGGCACATCGCCGACCTGATCCCGGACGGCGCGACGCTCCAGATGGGGATCGGCGAGATCCCCGACGCGGTGCTCCTCTTCCTCACGGACAAGAAGCACCTCGGCATCCACACCGAGATGTTCTCCGACAGCCTCATCGAGCTGTTCGAGAGCGGCGTGATCACGGGGGAACGCAAGACCCTGCATGCCGGGAAGATCGTGGCGTCGTTCATCCTGGGGACGAAGAAGACGTTCGACTTCCTGGACAACAACCCGTTCGTGGAGTTCCACCCTTCGGACTACGTGAACGACCCGTTCATCGTCGCCCGCCACGACCACATGATCGCCATCAACTCGGCGATCTCGGTGGACCTGACGGGACAGGTGAACTCGGACTCGATCGGCACGAGCGTGTACTCCGGGTTCGGCGGCCAGGTGGACTTCATCCGCGGCGCGGCCCGCTCGAAGGGCGGCAAGCCGATCATCGCGCTCCCCTCGACGGCCAAGGACGATGCCGTTTCGCGCATCGTGGACCAGCTGGCGCCGGGGGCGGGCGTGGTGACCTCGCGCGCCGACGTGCACTACGTGGTGACCGAATACGGCGTCGCCGACCTGTACGGGAAGAGCCTGCGGGAGCGGGCGATGGCGCTCATCAACATCGCGCACCCGAACTTCCGCGACGAGCTGCGCGCGGCGGCGCGGCGGCGCAACCTGCTGTAGCGCGCCGGGGGCCCGGGAGCGGGCGCCGGCGCGATCGCGCCGAGTGCCGCTCGATGCCGCCTGGCGAGGCGTGGGGCCATGGACATCCAGACGACCGTGCTCGCGATCATCGGGATCCCGCTCCTGGGATCCGCGGTCGTCCCGTTCCTCGGCTTCGCGGGCAGGGGCCGGGCCACCGGGTACGTGGCGGTGGCGCTGATCGGCACCGCCCACCTGTTG
>CAYLJK010000085.1:4598-8648 GCA_964383975.1 uncultured Gemmatimonadales bacterium
TGTTGACCTGGAGCCTCCTGCCCCAGGCGCTCCACGGCGCGCCGGTCCGGTGGAGTCTCCCCATCCTGCCGCCGATCCTCAGCCTGTCGCTCACGGTGGACGCCCTGGCCGTGTTCATGGCGCTCACGTCGTCGCTCATCGCGACCCTGATCGCCGTGTACTCGCTGGGCTACATCGCGCACGACGAGAACGAGCCGGAGTACTACTTCGTCGTCACGCTGTTCCTGGGTGCGATGATGGGGCTGGTCTTCTCGACCCACCTCATCGCCCTCTACCTCTTCTGGGAGATCTCGGCGCTGGCATGCTGGCGCCTGATCGGCTACTTCCGGGAACCGGACTACGTCTGGAAGGCCGACAAGGCCCTCCTGGTCACCGTCGGCGGCGCGGCCCTGATGCTGCTGGGCTTCGCGCTGATCTTCGCCCAGTACGGCACCTTCGAGATCGCGCAGCTGCGCGGCCGGCCGGTGAGCGCGGTCGCCCTGGTCCTGGTCCTGGCCGGGGTCTTCTCCAAGAGCGCCAGCGTGCCGCTCCACACGTGGCTTCCGGACGCCGGCGTGGCGCCCTCGACGATCACCGCCCTGCTCCACGCCGCCATCCTGGTCAAGATCGGGCTCTACGGCTTCGCCCGGATGTTCTGCAACGGCCTGATGATCCCCGGCGCCTGGCACGCGTGGCTGCTGCTGTTCGCCCTGGTCAGCGCGTTCGTCGCGGCCGCGGCCGCGCTCCAGGAGATCAACATCAAGCGGATGCTGGCCTACTCCACCGTCAGCCAGATCGGCTACACCTTCCTCGGCCTGTTCGCGTTCACGCGCTCCGGCTACGTGGGCGCGCTGCTGTACCTTCTCGCCCACGGGATCGCCAAGGGCGGCCTCTTCCTCTGTGCCGGCATCATCGAGCACGGCACGCACACGAAAGACATGTCGAGGATGGGCGGCCTCGTCCGGCAGATGCCGGTCACCGCGGCCGCGTACCTGGTGTGCGCGCTGTCCATCGCCGGGATCCCGCCGCTGGCGGGTTTCTTCGGGAAGTGGTTCGTCATCAGCGGGATGGTCGAGGGCGGCTTCACGGTGATGGCGGGCCTCGCCATCGCCACGGCCATGCTGACCCTGCTGTACATGCTCAGGAGCTTCCACACGGTCTTCCTCGGCGATGCCCGCGGTGAGGCACATCGCGAGGGCTCGCCGGTGATGGTCGGCGTGGTCGCCGTCCTCGCGGTCCTGGCGATCACGGTCGGCCTGCTGCTCCCCCAACCCTACCGGCTGGCGTCGCTGGCCGACGCGCAGCGGGGGCCGGCGCCAGCGGTGGCCCGCGGGAGGCTGCCGTGACGCTCCTGGCGCTGCCGATCCTGCTGCCGGTCGCGCTCGCGGTCCTGGCGCCGTTCGTGCGGCGCGCCCCCCGCGTGCTGGCCTCGCTCCCGCTCGCGGGCGGTGTGCTCGGCATCCTGGCGCTCCTCGTGGCGAGCCGGTCGCCCGTCGCCGTGGCCCACCAGGATTGGGTGGCGCCCTTCGCGCTCGACGTGGTGCTGGACGATCGCGCGCGGCTCCTGCTCGGCTGGACGCTGCTGTTCGAGGTGATGACCGGCGTGGCGGCGCTGGCGACCGTGCGCGGCGCCGCCCGCCCGGTCCTGCTCGTGGCGTCGCTCCTCGGCGCCTTCGCCGCCACCGCCGGCGTGGTGCTGAGCGGGAACATCCTGGTCCTGCTCATCTTCTGGGAGCTGTTCCTGCTGGCCCTTTACGGCGCCATCGCCAGCGGCGGGCGACGGGCCGAGCCGGCGGCGCTGAAGGCGCTGCTCATCGGCGGGACCGGCGACTTCCTGATGGTCCTGGGGCTGATCATGTACCTGGCGCTGGGCGGATCGCCGACGCCGGATACCCCGCTCGACACGGCGTCGAGCCCGACGGCGCTGGCGGCGTTTGTGCTCGTCTTCTTGGGGGCCGGTGCCAAGATCGGGATGTTCCCGTTCCACACCTGGATCCCCCAGGCGGCGGCGGTGATGCCGGCGACGGGCTTCGCGGCCCTGCCGGCATCGCTCGAGAAGCTGGTCGGCGTCGCGTTCCTGCTCACGCTCACCACCCGGATGTTCACGCTCGACGTCGGCGCACGCGCCGTCATGCTGGGGCTCGGCCTCGCCACCGCGTTCGTGGTGCTGGTCCCGGCGCTGGTGGAGCGAAACCTCAAACGCGCGCTGGCGCTGACGGGGATCGCGCCGGCGGGGTACATCGTGCTGGGGCTGGCCGCGTCGGAGACGGCCGGCGCGCTGGGCGCCCTGTGGTACGCGCTGGTGCACGCCACGTACAAGTCGGGGATGTTTTTCGCCGCCGGCGCCATGGAGGATCGCGCCGGCACGGCGGAGCTGGCGGGGCTCAGGGGCCTCGGGCGCGCCGTGCCGGCGCTGGGGATGGGCTTCGCATTGGCGTTCGTGGCCGCCGTCGGGCTTCCGCCGTCGGGCGGCTACGTCGCCAAGGAGCTGATCCTCGAGGGCCTGGTCGCGCGCGGCCTGGTGCCGGTCGTGGCGCTGCTCGCGGTGGCGGTGGCACTCAACGCCGCCGTGTACACCAAGCTGCTGGCAGTCCTGGCGGGCCCCGTGCCGGGGGCGCCCGCGGCGCCGGCCGGCGTGAGCGAGGCACCCGCGCTTCTGCTCGGCGTCGTGGCGCTGGTGAGCGGGCTCGCGCTGACGGCACTCGCTCCGCCCGTCGGGCTGGAGGAACGCGTGGACGCGGCAGCGGTGTGGCACGTGAGCCCGCTGACGATCGTCTCGCTCGGCGCGTGCCTGGTGGGCGTGATGGTGTATCGCGCCGCGCGGGCCCTGGTGGAGACGCCGGATGCCGCGTTCGACGGGCTGCGTACCTCGCCGGTCACAGGCCCGGGGCTCGCGCTGGCCGAGGCGAAGCGGCTCGATGCCTACGAGATCGCGGTGCGCGTGGCGGACTGGCTGACCCGCATGGTGTTCCGCTACGCGGAGCGGCTCATTGACGTGGCGGCGGACGGCCTGGTCGGCCTCGGCCGCGCGGTGGCCGGCCCGCTGCTGAGCGCGGTGCACACCGGCCGCTATGGAACCTACCTGGGCTGGACGGTGGCCGGGTTCGTGGTGGTGCTGGGGATGCTGTTCCTGAGTTGAGCGGGCGCGGCCGCCTGGCCGCTCGAGGTCACCCATGGAGCTGGTCGTCGGTGCGTTCCTGATCCTGCCGCTTGTCGGTGCGCTGGCCGTGCCGTGGGTGGCCGCCGCCGGCCGCCGGTGGGTGGACCTGCTGGGGGTGCTGGTGCCGGCGCTGACCACCGCAGCGGCGCTGCTGCTCCAGTGGGCGCTGACGGGTCCCGTGACGTTCACCTTCCTGGGGGCGGCGTTCACCGCCGACGGGTTGTCACTGCTCTTCCTGATGGTCATCAACCTCGTCGCCGCCGCCAGCGCCCTGTACACCACCGACTACATCGGCCACTACGGCGGCCGGGCGAAGTTCACCGGCCTGCTGTGCCTGCTGGTCTTCGGCCTCAACGGCGTCGTGCTGGTGCGGGACCTCTTCTCGCTGTACGTGTATCTCGAGGTGGCCTCCGTCGCGTCGTACGTGCTGGTGGCGTACAACCTGGCGTTCGACGGCATCGAGTCCGCGCTCAAGTACCTGCTGCTGTCGGTGGTGGGGACCGGCATGGTGCTCATCGGCCTGGCGCTGCTCTATGCCGTTGCCGGGACGCTGACCTTCGCGGGCCTCGGACCGGCGCTGGCGGCGCCCGGCGCTGCGCCCGGGCTGCTGCAGCTGGCCGCCGCCTTACTGCTCAGCGGCTTCGCGCTCAAGGCGGCCGCCGTGCCGTTCCACGCCTGGCTGCCGGACGCGCACCCGTCCGCTCCGGCGCCGATCTCGGCGATGCTCTCGGGCGTGGTGATCAAGGTGGCGGGCATCTACGCGCTCACGCGCGTCTGCTTTGAGGTCCTCCCGCAACCGGCGCCGGCGCTGCGCGTCCTCCTGAACCTGGGCGTGGTCTCGATGATCGTCGGGGCGGTGGTCGCCTACTTCCAGACCGACCTGAAGCGGCTGCTGGCGTACTCCTCGATCA
>CAYLJK010000086.1:0-8636 GCA_964383975.1 uncultured Gemmatimonadales bacterium
GCGTGTCCCAACGCCTCGGCGATGCTCTTCACCGCGGCGAAGGTGAGCCACCTCGGGCTGCTCCCCCAGGGTCAGCCCGAGCGGTACGAGCGGGCGTTGGCCATGGTCGCGCAGATGGACGCGGAGGGGTTCGGCTCCTGCACCAACCACGAGGAGTGCGAGGCGGCGTGCCCCAAGGGGATCAGCGTCGCCTTCATCGCGAGGCTGAACCGGGACTACCTCGGCGCGAGCCTCACCGCCGGCCGCCGGGAAGGGGGAGCGGAAGGCGGCGTGGGGTGACCTCCTACAGCTTCACCTGCGCCATCGCCTCCCGCACGGCATCCGCCGACTTGCCGAGCGCGACGCGCTCCCGGCTGGTCAGGTCCACCTCGATGATCCGCTCCAGCCCCGCCGCACCCAGCTTGCAGGGCACGCCGAGGTAGAGCCCCGAGAAGCCGTACTCCCCTTCGAGCCACGCGGCGCAGGGGAGGATGCGCTTCTTGTCCTTCGCGATCGCCTCGACCATCTGGACCGCGGCGGCCGAGGGCGCGTAGTAGGCCGAACCGGTCTTGAGGAACGCCACGATCTCGGCGCCGCCGTTGCGCGTGCGGTCCACAATGCGGTCCAGCTCCTCCTGCTTCATCAGCTGCGTCACGGGGATGCCGGAGATGGTCGTGTACGAGACCAGCGGCACCATCGTGTCCCCGTGGCCCCCGAGCACCATCGCTTGCACGTCCTCCACCGAGACGTCCAGCGCGTCGGCGAGGAAGGCGCGGTAGCGCGCGGTGTCGAGCACGCCTGCCATCCCGATGACCCGCTCCCGCGGCGCGCCGAGCGTCTCCTTCATCACCCAGCACATCGTGTCGAGCGGGTTCGAGACGACAATGACGATCGCCCTCGGATTGCAGCGGCGGATCTCCTCGGCCACCGACCTCACGATGCCCACGTTGGTCCGGAGCAGGTCCTCGCGGCTCATCCCGGGCTTGCGCGCGATGCCCGCCGTCACGACGAACAGCTCGCTCCCTTCGGCCGGGCCGTAGCTGTTGGTCCCGATGACCCGGGTGTCGAACCCCTCGATGGGGGCCGTCTCCCATTGGTCGAGCCCCTTCCCCTGCGGCACGCCCTCCACCACGTCGATGAGGACGACCTGGCGGGCCAGCTCCTTCTCGGCCAGCCGCTGGGCGGTGGTGGCGCCGACGTTCCCGGCACCGACGACGGTGATCTTGTTCACGAACGGGCTCCCGCGGGGTGGCGATGACGGATGGGCAGACCGGCGTCCGAGGTGTAGCCGAGCCGCCGGAGGGCGTCGTACAGCACGATGCCGACGGCCGTGGCGAGGTTCAGGCTCCGCACCGGGCCGTGCATCGGGATCTGGAACACGCGGTCGGGGTGCTTCTCCAGGATGCGCATCGGCATCCCGTCCGTCTCGTTCCCGAAGACCAGGCAGGCGCCGTCCTCGACCGGGGCCTCCCAGAACGGCCGGCGGCCTTTGGCGCTGAAGTACCAGCAGCGCTCGCGCGCGACCGCCTCGCGGAAGTAGCGCCATCCGGGGTGCACCCAGACATCCACGCTCTCCCAATAGTGGACGCTGGAGCGCTCCAGCTGGGTCTCGGAGAGCGCGAAGCCGAGCGGCTCGATGAGGTGCAGCGCTGTTCCCGTCGCGGCGCAGGTGCGCGCGATGTTCCCCGTGTTCGGGGCGATTTGGGGCTCGATCAGCGCCACGTGCAGCATCTCACCCTCCGACCTCGGAGAGGGCGTGCAAGCCGCCGGCGTCCCGCTGGAGAAGGTGATGCTCGGCCGGCTTGGCGGCGAGCGCGGCGCGAACGACCGGCACGAGCGGCTCCCCGCGGCGCAACGGGCCTCGCAGGTCCACCTCGTGTGTCCCGAAGAGGCAGGTCCGCAGCCGCCCGTCGGCGGTGAGCCGCACCCGGTTGCAGCTTCCGCAGTACGTGTGCGTCATCGGCGTGATGACGCCGACGGTCCCGGGCGCGCCCGGCGCGCGGTGGTAGGTGGCCGGCCCGTTCCCGCGCGGCGCCTCCGCCGCCGGCTCCAGGCCGCCCAGCGCATCGGCCGCGCGAGCCAGCACCTCGTCGCTCGGCACCACGTGCTCCCACGTCAGGGCGGCCATCCCGCCTACCGGCATCAACTCGATGAACCGGACGTGCCACGGATGATCCAGCGTGAGCCGCGCGAGGTCCTCGATCTCGTCGTCGTTGATCCCGCGCATCACGACGACGTTCACCTTCACCGGCTCGAGCCCGGCCGCCTCGGCGGCCGCGAGCGCGCGGATCGGGTCGAAGCCCAGGTCGCGTCGCGCGATCGTCGCGATCCGGTCCGCTCGCAGGCTGTCCACGGACACGTTGACACGGTCGAGCCCCGCGTCGGCCAGCACCGGCGCGAGCCATGGGAGCTTCACGCCGTTGGTCGAAAGGGCGACGTCCTCGATGCCGGGAATCGCCGCGAGGTACCGGACGAGGATCTCGAGGTCGGGGCGGATCGTCGGCTCGCCGCCGGTGACGCGCAGCCGACGCAGGCCCGTCGGAGCGAGCTGGCGCACCACCTCGGCGATCTCCTCGTAGCTGAGGATCTCCGCCTTGGGGAGCCACACCAGTCCTTCCCTGGGCATGCAGTAGAGGCAGCGAAAGTTGCAGCGGTCGGTGACACTGATGCGCAGGTAGGTGATGCGGCGCCCCTGCGCGTCCCGCATCCCCCCCTCGACCGGGAGCGGAACGCTACGCACGGGCGCGATCCACCCAGCGCAAGGTGCCGTCGCCCGTCCGCTCCTGCTTCCAGAGCGGCACGCGCTTCTTCGTCTCCTCGATCACGTAGCGGGAGACCTCGTACGCCTCGACGCGGTGTGGACAGGCCACCGCGATGGCCACGCTCGCCTCACCAGTCGGGACCCAGCCGGTCCGGTGCCGGAGGGCGATGCGGGCCGCCGGCCACCGGGCGCGGGCCTCGACGACGATCGCCGCCAGCTCGGCCTCCGCCATCTCGAGGTACGCAGAGTAGTCGATCCCCTCCACCGGACCGTCCTCGGCCGAGCGCCGCCCGGTACCGAGGAAGAGGAGCGACGCGCCGCAGCCGGGATCGGAGACCTCGGCCAGGAGCCGCGTCGGATCGAACGGACGATCCGTGAGAAAGCTCATGCAACCGGTGAATGGTAGAAGCGAAGTCGGTGATCCGGAAGGGGATAGCGACGCCCGTCTCAAGCCTATCCTCCGGCCACCGGTGGGATCAGGGCCACCTCGTCCCCTTGGTGCACGACCGAGTCCGGCCTCGCGTAGCGAAGGTTGATGGCCACCGCCGGCGCCGGCGGCAGCCGCGCGGCCTCCGGCCGCGCCAGCACCGCGGCCACCACATCGGCGGCCTTGGCCCCGGCCGGGAGCTCCAGCGCGATCTCCTGCCCCCCGAACGCCTCAGCGTACCTCGCGAACAGCTTCACCACGACGCGCATCGCACCTCCTTTCTCCCCTCACTCCCCTCCCTCCTCTCTCACCTCCCAACAATCCCCTCCAGCACGTCCCTCGCCTGGTGTCCAGCCCGCTCATCCACCCGCAGCCGGTACGTGCGACCCACCCGAACCTGCACCGGCAGCCGTACCGTCTCCTGCCGCCCGTGGCGCCGGAACACGATGTCGATCGGCTGTCCCTCGGCGTCCCGATACCGGGAACGATACTGCGCCCCGAACAATTGCGGGCTCGTCGTCAGCACGTCGCCCAGGCGCAGCAGGATGTCGCCGGGCATCAGGCCGGCGGCCGCGGCCATCGAGCCGGGCACGACCTCGCGCACCACGATTCCGCCCCCGCGCGCCTCGTCGGCCCCCAACCCCACCCACGGCGCCCGGGTCTCTCGCACGTCCACCGCGATGGCCGCGCGCGGCAGGATCTCGTGGTACGGCAGCGGCTCGCGCCCGTTGATGTACCGGGCGTAGAAGTCGTCCACACCGCTCCAGTGGCGGCGGATGAGGCCCAGCAGGTCCTGCGTCGTGAACCCCCGACCCTGCTGGTAGCAGTCGGCGTACAGCGCCCGCATCACGTCGTCGAGGGACGCCCGGTTGCCGGTCGCCTCGCGGATGCGGATGTCGAGCATGAGGCCGAGGAGCGAGCCCTTGGGGTAGTAGTACTGCGACTCGTTCACGACCGTCGGCTGGATCCAGGTGTTGATGGAGGCGTCTTCCACCGCCACGATCTCGGCGGCGTCCTCGACCGTCGCGATGTTCGCTTGCACGCTCTGGACGAACCGATCCACCGTCCACAGTCCGCTTCGCACCAGCGTCACGTCGCTGTAGTAGTCGGTGACGCCTTCGCTCCACCACAGGGACGGCGTGAACTGCTCGCGCGCGTACTCGTACGGCCACAGCTCCGCCGGCCGGATGCGCTTCACGTTGAAGAGGTGAAAGAACTCGTGCGAGAGGAGCGGCCGCGTGAAGTCGCCCAGGCGGCCCGCGGCACGGTCAGGGGCGAAGAACGCTCCGGCGATGGCGTCGAACTGCGAGTTGTGATGCTCCAGGCCCCCGCCCCACGGCATCTGCTGGAACGGCGCGTAGACGAGGACCGTGTAGTGCGGATAGGGCGGCCCGCCGAAGAGACGGTTCTGGGTCGTGACGATGCGACGGATGGCGTCGCCGAGACTGTCCCACACCGCCGGGGTCATCACCGAGTCCGGGTGGATGGCGAAGCGCACCTGCCGGCCGTCCACCTGCACCGAGTCCATCCAGAAGCGGCCAAGGAAGACCGGCGCGTCCACGAGGTCGTGGTAGTCCGCGGCGGAGTAGCGTCCCGGACCCCGGTCCAACAGCCCCGTCGCGATACGCCAGCCGGCGGGCGTCTCGATCGTCACCTCCGCGGGGAAACGGTAGTCCGTGCCCTCGGGGTAGACGAAGAGGTTCGTGCCGTTGAAGAAGGCGAAGTCGGGTTCGATGCGGCTCATGGACAGGTCGAGCGAATCCGGGTTGGTGCGCAGCTCGAGCGCGATGCGCCGCGCGCCACCCGCCGCCACGCGCCACGTGTCCTTGTCGAGCTTGTCCCAGAAGACGGGCCGGCCGTCGGCCTCCGCCCGCACGGCGTGGACCCAGCGCGCGTAGTTCTCGATGCGGTAGGAGCCGGCCGTCCACGCCGGGAGCGAAAGCAGCACGGTGTCGCGACTCTCGAGGAAGGCGAACTCTGCCCGCACCTCGAAGACGTCCTCACCGGGGAGCACCCGGACCCGGTAGCTCACCCGCTCCGCGAGAGGATCGCCGGCCGGCGGTGCGGTGGGTGCCGGGACCGGCGCGGGCCGCTGCGTTCGACGGCCCTGCGCGAGTAGGACGGCGGGGAGACAGACCAGGGCGACGAGGACGAGCCGGGACTGCATTCGACCTCCAGGCGGTGACGGGTGCACGAGTCGGGGAATCTACGCTTCCCCGGCCCGGAGAGTTCCCCATCGCCAGGCGATGGACGAATCCAGCCGATTGCGGCACGGACGGCCGTGCGGCGCCCCCGGCGGCGGCAGGTCCCCTACCTGACGTCGTACTTCATGAAGCGCGCGAAGGCGAGCATCAGCGCGACCGCTGCCCACACCGCCATGACGGCGAGGTCGGGCGCGGCGCGGCCGAGAGCGGCCACGGCCGACTCCCGCCGGGGCGTGAACTGCGGCATCGCCGTGAGGTCGAGCGTCGTCTCATCGTCCGGGCCTCCGATCCGGACGGTCCGGTTCTCGCTCCGGCCGCCGGTGCTGCGGGTCTCGGTGCGGATGGCGATGCGGAACCCGCCGAAGGTCACGCCGCGCTCGCGCAGGAACGCCTCCAGCTGTCCCCGATACGCCAGCAGCTGGTCGCGCCAGCGGCGGTGCATCTCGAAGTCGGTGCCGGCCATCGTCTCGACGGCATGGCTCATCGCGGCCGCGGGGGAGAGGCGGGACAGGACCAGCGCCAGCCGGGTCATCGCGTCCTGGCGGTTGCGGTAATCCTCGTCGATGGCCGCCAACTTCGCGTTGAGGTCCTGCTGGAGCGAGTCCCGGCCGCGGTTCATGATCGAGTCTATCTCCGCCTGGCGGCGCTGTGCCTCGGTCTCCGACGCCGGACCCGCGTCGCCCATGCCGCCGCGCGCGAACGCTGCGCTCATGACCTGGAACATGCCGCGCTGGAACTCCGCCTGCAGCCGGTCGCGCTCCGACTGGAGGCTGGCGAAGCTCGGCGCCGGCCGGATCTGGCTCGCGAGCATCGGGCTCGCCTTCGGGATCACCTCCACGAAGGCGACCCACACCAGCAGCAGCGCCAGGAAGGCGATCGCGCTGCGACCGGTGCACGTGGAGACCAGGATGCCCAGCGCGAAGATCGCCAGCAGGTACAGCCCGGACGAGAGGAGGATGCCCGCCAGCCGCGACCACTCCCCCGCCCCCAGCTCGATGCCGAACCCGACCTTCATGATGAGGATGCCGATGACGGCGGGCACCGCGGTCGCCATGACGAAGATGCCGAAGAGGCCCAGCATCTTTCCGAGGAGCAGCTGCGAGCGCGGCACCGGGTTGGCGAGCACCGCCTTGAGCGTCCCCGACTCCCGCTCGCCGGCCACCGCGTTGTAGGTCAGCAGCAGCACGAAGAGCGACAGGAAGACGCGCACCACCACGCCGAAGTCCAGCTCGCCAAGGACGGCGATGACCGGGGTGTCCGCGAGCGGCGGCGGCGCGAACTCCGGCTGCTGCTCCGGGCGCACCCGCGCCGACCGGCCGAGGGCCGATGAGACGCCGACGGCGACGGCCGAGAGGGGGGCCGGCTCACGCGCGACCTTCACCCCGAACTGCGCGATCTCGAAGTAGTTGCGGCGGTTCTCCAGCTCCCGGCGCGACAGCGCCTCGGTGGCCTGGTACTCGCCGCGCGCCCCGACGTACGCCGCGCTCCCCGTATACAGCGACAGGATGATCAGCACCGTCGCCACGATGAAGAGGAAGACGAACTTGGGGCTGGAGAGCTGGTCCAGCATCTCCTTCGCCGCGATGGTGCCGACCATCAGGTCCCTCCGTACGGGATGCGCGAGCGCGCCCCGGTCGCCCCGCGCGCGGCCAGCTCGATCTGCATGGCGGGCGACGTGAGCCGCACGAGGCCGATCGGCCCGGCGTCGGCGCTGGTCCAGAGGTCCTGGTCACCGCGCCGCCAGTGCACGGCACGGAACGTCCCGCCGGCCACCGTGATCTGCTCCACTCCGATCCGCGTCCAGCCCTCCGGGAACGTGGGGCCGCGCCGCGCGCTCCCGGGGCGCAGCAGCGTCTCGCGGCGCACCGAGGAGTCGGGCATCAGCACGTAGCTCTCGCTGTTCACCGGCTCACGCAGCGGGCCGAACGGCTGGAGCGTCTTGCGCGTGGGCCCCTGTCCGCTCGCCACGCCGCCGAACTCCAGAGCCGCCTCGACCCAGTACTGCTCCCCGCGTTGACCGACGATGCTGAAGGTGCGGAAGCGACCCATCGGCACCGGCGCCCCGATGTCCTCGGTAATCGCGTAGCGCGCCCACTGCCCGACCTGCCAGCCTGTCACCCCGAACGCCGCCGGCGCCTCCTCGAGCATCGCCTCCGGACCCGTCGCCGCGCCCGTGCTCCGCATCACCCGCACCTGCGCCTCGGCACCACCAGCCAGGAGCGCAAGCATCAACACCACCGGAGCCAGACTCCGCCTCATCCGTGCCCTCCGTGTCTCCGTGCCCGCTATCTCTTGGTCAGCTTCATCCCGAACCACACCACGCCGCCGACCAGCGCCAGCAACAGCCCGACCAGCGCGGTCGTCCCCAGCCAGTTCGCGGGCGGGGCGACATGCACGCGGACCGTCTTGTCCTCCACGTCTACGCGGCGGTCTGCCGACAGCGCCTCCGTGCGCACGCGCACGTCGTAGTCCCCCACGCCCACCGCTGCGGGAGGGACCAGCACCACGCGCACCTGGGCCTCCCCGTTGATCGGCACCTCCGGGACGAGATCCGGTTCGACGCGCACCCGCCAGTCCGGCTGCGCGTCCGGAACGAGCCGCACGCTCGAGACGCCGCGGCTCCCGGTGTTGCGCACCGTGATGTCCAGCACGACCGAATCGCCGCGGGTGATGCCCTGGTAGAAATTCGCGGCCCGCAGCTCGAGCTGGGCGGCTCCGCGCGGGATGAGCGCGAGCCGGACCTTCCCCGACGGGACCTGCGCGGCCTCCGCGGCCGAGAGGGAGTCGCGGTTGAGGGCATCGAAGCGCTCGGCCGCCTCCGCGTCGAGGGCGAAGGCCCAGAACTCGATGGCGCGGTCGAGCGGGAACCGACCCGCGTCCCGATACGGTAGCGTCAGCACCAGCGAGAGCCGCTGCGACGTCGTCCCCTCGGGGAAGCGCAGCTGCGTCAGCCGCGCACCCGAGGCGGGGTCGCGGAACTCGTAGCGGATGTCGCGCGGCAGCCCGCCCACCTCGAGCCGCACCCCGCGCGCGTCCGAGGTGAAGCGCTCCAGCTCCAGGTCGTACGTGACCGTGCCGCCGAGGTCTCCCTCCTGGGAGAACTGGGCGGACTGCATCGTCACGATGTTCGCCGAGGCGTCCTTCTCCAGGTACACCCGGCGGTCGGAGGTCTGGTTGGCGTAGCTGGTCGAGACGGTCACGGCGTCCACGTCCCGCAGCAGCCGGAACTCCAGCGTCACCGGCTGGCCGAAGCGCAGCGCCGGGA
>CAYLJK010000087.1:0-8544 GCA_964383975.1 uncultured Gemmatimonadales bacterium
GCCCGGCGTGGGGCGCCGAGCGGCGACCGCGGCTCAGGCCGCGCCGCGCTCCCGGAAGACGCGGAAGAGGTACGCGAGCGACGGCACGAGGATGATGCTCCCCGCTCCGAGGCCGATGAGCACGAGCTTCAGCGTGATCGCCGGCGCCGCGGCCTCGGCGATCGAGAGGTCCGGCGGGATCATCCAGGGGAGTTGGGCCCAGAGCGCGCCTCCGATGATGAGCACCGCCTGGAGCGCGGCGGCTGCGCGCGCAAGGAGGAAGCGCCGTGTCCAGAGCGCCCACACGGCCGTGATCCCCGCGCCGGCCGTCGCCGCGTGCAGCGGCAGCGCGTCCGGGGATGCGAGGCGCGCACGGAGCGAGGGCGCCAGCTCACCGGAGAGGACCAGCACGGCGTAGGCGACGACGAAGAGCGCCACCGCGCTGCCGAGGGCGCGGCGACGGAAGTCCTCCCGCAGCTCAGGTTCCCGGGCCACGACCGTGCTGTACACCGCCGCGAGGTACGCGAACAGCACCAGCGTGAAGACGCCGACCGCCCAGGCGTAGGGCGTCATCCACGGCCGCACGAAACGCTCGGCGAACGAGCCCTCGACCAGCACCACGTGGCCGGCGGTCACGGCGCCGAGCGAGACGCCCAGGAAGAGCGGCGTGATGATGCTCGCGACGCCGAAGACCGTCCCCCACCCGCCTCCCATCCGCTCGGGCGTCGGGCCGTACGCCCGGAAGACGAAGGCGGATCCGCGCAGCACGATGCCGACGAGCCCGAGCGTGAGCGGGATGTGGAGCACGATGCTGAGCCGCGCGAAGGCCATCGGAAAGCCGACGAAGAGCAGCACGACGACGAGGATCAGCCAGACGTGGTTCGTCTCCCAGATCGGGGAGATCGCGGAGGCGATGAGGCGCCGCTGCTCGTGCTTGCGCGGGCCCGAGGCGAGCGCGTCCCACACCCCGCCCCCGAAGTCGGCGCCGCCGAAGAGCGCGTACACGATCAGCGCGACGGCGACGATGGCGGCCACGGAGGTGGCGAGCATCACTCCTCCTTCGGCGGCGGCGCCGGGAAGCGCGGGCTCGCGAGTACGAAGGCGCGGAACATCGCGATGACCACGACCGAGAGGAACAGGTAGAGCACCGTGAACCCGAGGAACGGGACGATCAGCCCCGGCATCGGCGTGACGGCGTCCGCGGTGCGCGCGACGCCCTGGATGATCCACGGCTGCCGCCCGACCTCCGTGACGAACCACCCGGCTTCGACGGCGATCATCCCGAGCGGCGTCGCGACCGCGAGGACGCGCAGCAGCCACTTCCGGTCGGCCAGCTCCCGCCGCCGCCACAGCACGACCAGGGCCCACAGCGCCACCAGCGCCAGGTAGCCGCCGCTGGCGACCATCACCTGGAAGGCGACATGCGTCACCAGGACCGGCGGCCAGTCCTCGCGCGGGACGGCGTCGAGCCCCTTCACCTCGGCGTCCGGGTCGTGGAAGGCGAGGAGCGAGAGTCCGTTCGGGATCTCGATCGCGAAGCGCGTGACCTGCGCCTCCACGTCGGGCCAGCCGCCGAGGCGCAGCGGCGCGCCCCGCTGCGTGGCGAACTGGCCCTCCATGGCGGCGAGCTTCGCCGGCTGGTTGCGCGCGGTGAAGCGGGCCGAGAGGTCTCCGGAGACGGGCTGGAGGAGCGCGGCCGGGATCGCGAGCAGCAGCGCGAGCCTGAGCGCCGCGCGGTGGAACGCGTTCGACGTGTCCTTCGACAGACGGAAGGCGTGGATGCCCGCCACCGCGAAGCCGAGGGCCGCGTACGCGGCGAGCGTCATGTGGAGCGTCTGCGTCGGCCAGGCGTCGTTGAACATCGCGGCGATCGGGTCCACCGCGGTGACGCGTCCGTCCACCATGGTGAAGCCCGCGGGCGCGTTCATCCAGGCGTTGGCCATCACGATGAAGACGCCGGAGATCGCGCCGCTCACCGCCACCGCCGCGCCGGCGAGGAGATGCGCCCGCGGCCGGATGCGGTCCCAGCCGTAGAGGTACACGCCGAGGAAGATCGCCTCCGTGAAAAAGGCGAACCCCTCCAGCGAAAACGGCATGCCGATGATGGGGCCGGCGAACGCCATGAAGTGGGGCCACAGGAGCCCCAGCTCGAACGACAGCACCGTCCCGGATACGGCGCCGACGGCGAACAGGATGGCGGCGCCCTTCGACCACCGCTTCGCCAGCTCGAGGTACACCGGCTCGCCGGTGCGCAGCCAGCGCCACTCGGCAAGGACCATCAGGACGGGGAGTCCGATCCCGGCGACCGCGAAGACGATGTGGAAGGCGAGGGTGAACGCCATCTGGGAGCGGGCAGCCAGCAGGTCGCTCATGGCGCGAACCTAAGCGGCTCGCCGGGACGCGGCCAGCGCTGCGGGTGATTGCTTCCCGAACGCCCGTTCACCATGTTGCGGCATGGGCTACCTCCCGGACTTGCGCATCGCCTGTCCCGACTGGGTGGACGCCGTCGTGGACTGGGACCGCGCCTATGGCACCGTCGAGGAGCGGATGCGCCTCGCGATCGCCGTGGCTCTCGCCAACATCGAGCGCGGCACCGGCGGGCCGTTCGGCGCCGCCATCCTGGAGCGCGACACCGGGCGCCTGGTGAGCGTGGGGATGAACAGCGTCGTGCGCCTGCGCAATTCCACGCTGCACGGCGAGATCATGGCGTTCATGATGGCCCAGCAGCGCCTCGCGACCTTCTCCCTGGGCTCGCCGGGTCTCCCGGCGCACGAGCTCGTCACCTCGTGCGAGCCCTGCGCCATGTGCCTCGGCGCCATCCTGTGGTCGGGGGTGAAGCGGGTCGTGTGCGGGGCCGCGCGCGAGGACGCCACCCGGCTGCGGTTCGAGGAGGGACCGGTCTTTCCCGCCTCGTACACGTACCTCGAGGACCGCGGGATCGAGATCGTCCGGGGGGTCCTCAGGGATGAAGCACGAGCGGTCATGCTGCGGTATCGGGGGGAGGTGTACAACGGGTAGGCGGGAGAACAGTGAAGCGAGAAGAGAGAGGAGAGAGGAACCTTTTCCCCTCTCGCCTTTCACCCCCCAATGAGCTTCCCGACCCGGTCCCGGACCTCCGCGCCATCACAGGACCCGCCCGAGCGCGCCAGCAGCCGTTCCGCCCCCTCCACGATCTCCTCACCGTCCTTGAACGGCCGCAGCCCCACCATCCCTTCCACCCACGCCGGATCCGGGCAGATGGCCGCGAACACCCGTGCCAGCTCCTCCGGCCCCATCGCGTTGAGCCGGTGCACCCCGTCCGCCGGCCGGACCCGGTTCCACTGCCAGAGTGCCTTCGGCACGGTCACGCGCTCCGGCGCCCGCCGCCCGCACGGCGCGCCGCGGCCCGCGGCCGCGCCGGCCGGAGCGCCCGCACCCGCGCCGCGGCGCCCGCCTCGAGGCTCCCGCAGATCACGTCGCACAGCCGGAACACCGACGGGTCCGCCACGGCGTAGTAGACGTGCAACCCCTCCTTGCGCCGCGATACGAAGCCCTCGCGGTGCAGCACCGCCAGGTGCTTCGAGACGTTGGCCTGGTGCGCCCCCGTCGCCGCCACCAGCTCGCCAACCGTCAACTCGCGCCGCCGCAGGGCGTCCAGCACCCGCAGCCGCATCGGCTCCGCGAGCGCCCTGAAGCGCGCCGAGATCCCCGCCAGCATCGTCTCCGTGTACCGGCCCACTTGGCCCTCCGTTGATACAACTGTATGCGAATATAGGCATCCGACAGGGGGTTGACAAGGCGCGCGGGGGCCGGGTATTCATTCCTGTATGGTTATGCAGTCACGTATGGCCGCGGCCGTCCTCGCCCTCGCGCCCGCCGTCCCCGCCGTCCTCGGCGCCCAGACGCTGCGCCTCGGGGAGGCCTTCCGGCGCGCCGACCGCGCCGCCTACGCCAACCGCATCGCCGCGGGCGCCGCCCGCGCCGACGCCGCCCGCGCCGACGCCGCCCTGCGGGGCATCCTCCCCGGCCTCCGCCTGGAGGGCGGCTGGACGCGCACCACGGACCCGATCGGCGTCTTCGGCATGGCGCTGCGCCAGCGCACCGTCACCCCGGCCGACTTCGCACCCGCCACGCTCAACGACCCCGCCCCGCGCTCCGACCTGACCGGCGGAGCCGTGGTCGAGGTCCCGCTCTTCAACGCGGATGCCTGGCTCGGCCGCGCCGCCGGCACGCGCGCCGCCGCCGCCGCCGCCGCCAGCGCCCGCTGGACCGCCGAGCGCACCCGGGTGGACGTGGTCCGTGCGTACTTCGGCGCCGTCCTCGCCGCCGAGAAGGTGGCCACGCTGGAAACGGCCCTCCGCGCCGCCCGCGACCACGTCCGCGCGGCGGACGCGCTGGCCGCGAACGGCCTGGTCACCCGCTCCGATGCCCTGCTCGCCGCCGTGAAGGCCGGCGAGGTGGAGGCCGACCTCGCCGGTGCCCGTGCCGACGTCGCGCTGGCCGTCGCCGGCCTCGCGACGCTCCTGGGCACGCCGACCGACACGTCCCTCGTGCTCCCCGCCGCGCTGCCGGACCCCGAGCGCCTGGCCGCGCTGGCCGAGGCGCCGGCTGACAGCGCACCCCGCCCGCGGGCCGACGTCGAAGCCGCCCGCTCCGGTCTGGCGGCCGCGCGGGCCGATCTGCGCCGCGCCGCCGCGCTCTACCTCCCGCGCCTCAACGGCTTCGCGCGCTACGACTGGCATGACGCGTCGGCCCCGTTTGCCGGGACATCCATGTGGACGGTCGGGATCATGGCCTCGTGGTCGCCCTTCGCGGGCGCCTCCGAGATCGCCGAGCGCCGCGGGGCTGCCGGCCGCCTGGAAGCCGCTCGCGCCGCAGAGGCGGGCGCCGTCGCCGCCGCGCGGCTCGACAGCGCCCGGCGCGACGCCGACCTGGCCGTGGCCCGGCAGCGCCTCGCCATCGCCGGGCAGGCCGTCGCCCAGAGTGCCGAGGCGCATCGCCTGGTCGCCCGGCGCTACGCCGAGGGGCTGGCAAGCGTCGTCGAGCTGCTCGACGCCGCGGCAGCCGAGACCGGCACGCGGCTCCGTCACGCCGCGGCCCGCTACGACCTCGTCGTGGCCATCGCCGCCCGGCGCCACGCCCGCGGGCAGTCGCTCGCGGCGCTCGAGACCCTGGACCCGTGAGACCCCTGCCGATCATGGAGACCGCCATGCGCCGCATCCTGTTCATCTCGGCCGCCGCCGCCCTCGTCCTTGCCGCCGCCGGGTGCGGCGGCGACGGCGCCGAGCCCGCCGCCGCTGCCGTGCCCGCCGATGCCGCGAGCATCGTCGAGTTGCGGGACACCGTCATCGCCGCGGTCCTCGAGGCCGCCGGCACCGCCGAGCCCTTCGCGCAGGCCACGCTTAGCACGAAGCTGATGGGCGCGGTGACCCGCGTGGCCGTCCGCGAAGGGGATCACGTCGCCGCCGGCGCGGTCCTCGTTCAGGTGGACGCCCGCGACATCGAGGCGCGCCGCGCCCAGGTCGCCGCCCAGCTCGCCGAAGCGCAGGCCGTCCAGCGCGATGCCCGCACCAACGTCGAGCGGCTGCGCCGCCTCCACGCCGAGAGCGTCGCCACGCGCGCACAGCTCGACGCCGCCGAGACGGGCCTGGCCCGCGCCGAGGCCGCGGTCCGCCTGGCCCAGGCGGCGGCCGCCGAGGTCGAGGCGATCGGCGGCTACGCCGAGGTGCGCGCGCCGTTCGCCGGCGTGGTCACGCAGCGGTTCGCGGATGTCGGGGACTTCGCCGCGCCCGGCACGCCGCTCGTGACGGTCGAGGACGCGGCACGGCTGCGCATCGCCGCGCACGCCGCCCCGGAGGCGGTTCGCGGCCTGCGCCGCGGCCAGGTGATCGAGGCCCTCATCGAGGGCCGTCCCGCCCGCGCCGTGATCGAGGGCGTGGTGCCCGCCCCCGCCGGCATGACCTACACGGTCAACGCGGTGGTCGAGAACCCGGCCCGCGCCTTCCTCCCGCACAGCGCCGCCGCGCTGCTGCTCCCGCAGGGGACGCAGCGCGCCGTCGTCGTGCCGCTCGCCGCCGTCACCCGCGAGGGCGACCTGGCCGGCGTGCGCCTGCGCACCGCGCAGGGCGTCGCGACCCGCTGGGTGCGCCTCGGCCGCACGATCGGCGACGGCGTCGAGGTGCTCGCCGGCCTCGCCGCCGGGGATCGTATCGTTCTCCCCGCCGGCGCGCCGGCGAAGGCCGACTGACGATGGGCCTCTCGGGACGCGTCGCCGCCGCCTTCATCCGCTCCAAGCTCACGCCGCTCATCTCCCTCGCGGCGCTGGGCCTCGGCCTGCTCGCCATCGTGGCCACGCCGCGCGAGGAGGAGCCGCAGATCTCCGTGCCGATGATTGACGTCCTCGCCGCCCTGCCGGGCGCGGGGCCGCGCGAGACGGAGAACCTCCTCGCCCGTCCCATCGAGCGGCGGATGTGGGAGCTGCCCGGCGTGGACTACGTGTACAGCACCGCCGGCGAGGGCTGGGCGATCGTCACCGTCCGCTTCAAGGTGGGCGAGGACCAGGAGGAGAGCACGGTCCGCGTGCACGCCAAGCTGATGAGCGCGATGGACCAGGCCCCGCCGGGGGCGCTGCCGCCGCTCGTCCGGCCGCACGCCATCGATGACGTCCCGATCCTGACGCTGACGCTCCACTCGCGGCACTACGGCTCGAACGAGCTGCGGCGCATCGCCGTGCGGCTCGAGGACGAGATCCGCACCCTCCCCGACGTGGCCGAGACGTTCACGACCGGGGGCCAGCCGCTCCAGGTCCACGTGCTCCTCGACCCGGCGCGCCTCGCCGCCCGCGGCGTGACCCCGGGCGAGGTGCTGCTCGCCCTGCGCGGCGCCAACGCGCGCCGCCAGGCGGGCGAGTTCACCGCCGGCAACCGCTCGTGGCTGGTGGACGCGGGCGCCGCCCTGCGCACCGCGGCCGACGTCGGCACCGTGGTGGTGAGCGCCCGCGCCGGCGCGCCGGTGTACCTGCGCGACGTCGCGACGGTGCGCGAGGGCTTCGGCGAGCGCGCGAGCTACGTCTCGCACGCCGCCGGCGACGGCGCGCCGGAGGCCGCCGTCACCATCAGCGTCGCCAAGCGCCCCGGCGCCAACGCGACGCGCCTCGCCGAGCAGGCGCTGGAACGCGTCGAGCAGGCGCGGGACCGGCTCGTGCCGGGCGAGGTCTCGATCGCCGTGACCCGCAACTACGGCGAGACCGCCGCTGAGAAGGCTGGGGAGCTGATCCTCCACCTCCTCATCGCGACGCTCTCCGTCACGGTGCTCATCTGGCTCTTCCTCGGCTGGCGCGAAGCGCTGGTGGTCCTCGTCGCCGTCCCGGTGACGCTCGCGCTCACGCTCTTCGTCTACTACGCGCTCGGCTACACGCTCAACCGCATCACGCTCTTCGCGCTCATCTTCTCCATCGGCATCCTGGTGGACGACGCCATCGTGGTCGTGGAGAACATCTACCGCCACCTGGCGATGGGCACGCGGGCGCCCGAGGCCGCGGCCGTGCAGGGCGTGGACGAGGTCGGCAACCCGACCATCCTCGCCACCTTCACCGTCATCGCGGCGATCCTGCCGATGGCGTTCGTCTCGGGGCTGATGGGCCCGTACATGCGCCCCATCCCCGTCGGCGCGTCGGTGGCGATGCTCGCCTCGCTCGCCGTGGCGTTCATCGTGACGCCGTACCTCAGCCTGCGGCTGCTCCGCGGCCACGTCGTCCACGCCGCCCCCGTGCCCGACCGGGCCCACGAGCCGGAGGAGGCGGGACGCTTCGCGCGCCTGTACGCCGGATTGATGCGGCCGCTCATGGCGGACCGCCGGCGGCGGCTCGGCTTCTACGGCGCGGTCGCCGGCCTGCTGCTCGCCTCGGTGGCGCTGCTCGCGGTCAGGCTCGTGTCGGTGAAGATGCTCCCCTTCGACAACAAGTCGGAGTTCCAGGTCATCCTCGACTTCCCCGAGGGGACCGCGCTGGAGACCAGCCAAGCCGCCGCCCAGGAGATCGCGGCCGCGCTGCGCCGCCTCCCCGAGGTGGAGCACGCGCAGGTGTACGCCGGCGCGGCGGCGCCGTTCAACTTCAACGGCCTCGTCCGGCACTACTTCCTGCGCCAGGGCCCTGCCGTCGCCGACATCCAGGTCAACCTCACGCCGAAGCACGACCGCGACCGCCAGAGCCACGCCGTCGCCGTCGCCGCCCGGCCGGTGGTGGACTCCATCGCCTCGCGCTATGGCGCCAGCGCCAAGCTCGCGGAGATCCCGCCCGGCCCGCCCGTCCTCTCGACCCTCGTCGCCGAGGTGTACGCGCCCGACGACTCGACACGTTTGGAGGCGGCGCGGCGCGTGATGGCCGTCTTCCGCGCGACCCCCGGCGTCGTGGACGTGGACTGGACCGTCGAGGCGCCGCAGGACCGGCTGCTGTTCCGCGTGGACCGGGTGCGCGCCGCGCAGGCCGGGGCCAGCGTCGAGCAGATCTCGCAGACCGTCGCGCTCGCCCTCTCGGGGGCGCCGGCCGGCCTCACCGCCGACCCCGACGCCCGCGAGGGCATCGCCGTC
>CAYLJK010000088.1:0-8537 GCA_964383975.1 uncultured Gemmatimonadales bacterium
GGGCGCGATGATGGCTGATGCCGGCCTCGTTCCGCAGGAGCTGCGCGTGGACGGGGGCGCGGCGGCGAACGACTGGCTGATGCAGTTCCAGGCCGACGTGCTGGGCGTGCGGGTGCGGCGCCCCGACCTGGTGGAGACGACGGCGCTCGGCGCGGCGGCGCTGGCCGGAATCGGCGTGGGGCTCTGGCCGACGGCGGACGGGTTCCTGGGAGGCCGGCAGTATGACGAATTCGCCCCCGGGCCGCCGCCGGAGGCGCTGTGGCGGGAGTGGCAGCGGGGGGTGCACGCCACCCTGGGGTGGGCGCGGCACGGGTGATTGGGACATCCCGTCCCAACAGTTGAGACATTCCCTAGCAACCCGCTTGGTATTCCTTTTGCTCGGGAACCGCGGTGGGTATAATGCCCTGTTGCCTCCTTCCTTATGTAGGAGCGGTGGTCATGCAGGCTCGGACGAAGTTCATCCTGGGTGGCGCGCTGGTCCTCGGGACGGTCGGCTACCTGATGGCGTCGGGGATCAAGGAGACGGGGGTCTACTACCTGACGCCGAGCGAGCTTCAGGCGAAGGTGGAGACCGACCGGTCCATTTATGATGTCGGGTTGAAGATGGGCGCGCGTGTGGTGAAGGGCTCCATCACGCGGGACGTGGCCACGCAGACGATCACCTTCCGCGCGACCGACGGGACGGCGGTCTTCCCGGTGGTGTACCGGGGACTGGCGCCGGACACGTTCACGGACGAGGCCGACGTCGTGGTCGAGGGCCGGCTCGACCGGAACGGGACGTTCCACGCCACGACGCTGCTGGCCAAGTGCGGCTCCCGCTACGAGGCGAAGCTCGACTCCACGACGGCCGCGTAGCGCATGGCGGACCTGGGCAATATCGCGCTCTGGATCGCGCTCCTCATCGGCATCTGGGGGAGCGCGGTTGCGTTCACGGGGGGGCTGAAGGGCCGCGCCGACCTCGCCGCGAGCGCCGAGCGGGCGGTGTACGTGCAGTGGGGGCTGCTCGTCGTCGCCTCGCTGGGGCTGCTGCGCGCGCTGGTGACGCACGACTTCAACATCGAGTACGTCGCCTCCTACACCAGCCGCAATCTCCCGCTCTACTACACGCTCTCCGCGTTCTACGCGGGCCAGAAGGGCTCGCTGCTGCTGTGGGCGATCACCGTCGCGACGTTCGCGGCGATCGCGCTGGTGGCGAACCGCGGCAAGCACCGCGAGCTCATGCCGTACGTGGCGGGGGTGAACCTCGTCGTCACGACGTTCTTCATCGCCGTGATGGTGTTCGCGTCGAACCCGTTCGAGCGCCTCCCGTTCACGCCGCCGGACGGCAGCGGTCTGAACCCGCAGCTCCAGAACCCCGGGATGACGGTCCACCCGCCGATGCTGTACCTGGGGTACACGAGCATCACGCTGCCCTTCTCCTTCGCCGTCGCGGCCCTCGTCAGCGGCCGGCTCGACACCGGCTGGCTCCACGCGATCCGGAAGTGGACGCTGCTCTCCTGGCTGTTCCTCTCCGTCGGCATCGTGCTCGGGATGTGGTGGGCCTACGTCGAGCTGGGCTGGGGCGGCTACTGGGCCTGGGACCCGGTCGAGAACGCGTCATTCATCCCCTGGCTCACCATGAGCGCGTTCCTGCACTCGGTGATGATCCAGGAGAAGCGCGGGATGCTGAAGAAGTGGAACATGGGCCTCATCGTGGGCTCGTTCCTCCTCTCGATCTTCGGCACGTTCATCACGCGCTCGGGGGTCATCTCGTCGGTCCACTCGTTCACGCAGTCGAGCGTCGGCTACTTCTTCCTGGGCTTCCTGCTCGTCGCGGGCGTCGTCGGCTTCGCGCTGCTGGCTTGGCGCTGGCCGAAGCTGGAGGCGGAGTCCAAGCTCGAGAGCATGGTGAGTCGCGAGGCCGCGTTCCTCTTCAACAACCTCGTGCTCATCGTGATTGCCTTCTCGGTGCTGTGGGGGACGGTTTTCCCGATCCTCTCCGAGTGGGTGAAGGGGACGAAGGTCACGGTGGGCCCGCCGTTCTTCAACCAGGTGAACGTCCCGCTGGGCCTGCTGCTCCTGCTGCTCACGGGCATCGGGCCGCTCATCGCGTGGCGCCACGCCTCGACCGCCAACCTGAAGCGGCAGTTCCTCTGGCCGGTCGGCACGCTGCTGGTCACCGCGACCGCGCTGGTGGCGCTGCGGATGAGCGACGGCTGGGCCATCGGGGCGTATGCGCTGTCGGCGTTCGTCGTCGCGACGGTCGCCCAGGAGTTCGTCCGCGGGACGGGAGCGCGGATCCGGCTCCACCAGGAGTCGCTCCCGCTCGCCTTCCTGCGGCTGGTGGGGCGCAACCGGCGACGCTACGGCGGCTACGTCGTGCACATCGGCATCGTGATGCTGTTCGTCGGCTTCGCGGGGATGGCGTTCAAGCGCGACACCGAAGCGACGCTGAAACCGGGCGAGGCGGTGGAGGTGCAGAGCCCGTACGGGCACAGCTACCGGCTGGTGCACCAGGGCGTCTCGCAGTACGAGCGGCTCAACCGCTTCGTCTCGGCCGCGAGCGTGGATCTGTACCGCGACGGCACCTACCTCGGCGTGATGAAGAGCGAGAAGCGCCAGCACCTCGACTCGTTCGGGCGGCCGCAGTTCGAGCCGTCCACCGAGGTGGCGATCCGCAGCGACGTGCGCGAGGACCTCTACCTCGTGTACGCCGGCTCGGTGCAGGGGACGGAGGAGGCCGTGTACCGCGTGACCATCAACCCGCTCGTCTGGTGGGTGTGGTACGGCGGGATGGTGCTGGTCATCGGCGCGCTGGTCTCGATGTGGCCGGGCGGCGGCGGGCCGACGGCGGCCAGCCGTCGGCGCGCCGAGGAGGCGGGGTACGTGGCCCAGGTGACAGGATGAGGAAGGCGGCGGGCACGGGGGGACAGGCGCACGGGGGCACGGGGTCCCGGAACGCGGGCCTGCGACGCCTTCTCCGTGCCTCCGTGGCTCCGTGCCTCTGTGCCCTCCTTTGCACGCTCCCCGCCTCCGCCCAGACGCCTGACTCCGTCGCCCGCCTGTGGAAGCCCGGCGTGGTCCAGGAGCGCGCGGTCACAACGGACCGGGACAACGACCCGGTGGTGAAGGGGATCGAGGAGAAGCTGCGCTGCACCTGCGGCTGCAACCTCAACGTGTACGTCTGCCGGACCACCGACTTCACTTGCGCCACCTCGCCGGCGATGCACCGCACGGTGCTGGCGCGGCTCGACTCCGGGATGACGGCCGAGCAGGTGATCGCGCAGTTCGAGAAGCAGTACGGCCAAGTGGTGCTGATGGCGCCGCCCAGGCGCGGCTTCAACTGGACGGCGTACGTGACGCCGTTCGTGGGGCTCGGGGTGGGGATCGGCATCGTGACGGGGCTGATGCGCCGCTGGATCCGGTCCCGGCAGAAGGACGTTGCGGCGGCCGGCGGTGCGGCGCCGGTGGCGGCTGCGTCACCGGAGGAGCTGGAGCGCCTCAAGCACGAACTCGAACGGTTCGAGGCATGACATGCTGATCGCGGCGGGGCTGCTCCTGGCGGTACTGGCCGTCCTCCTGGTGCTGGAGCCGGTGCTCCGGGTGCAGCGGGGCGGCGTCATCGCGCAGGCCGACCCCCTGTTCGCGGACAGCGACGACGAGGACGATCCCGTTCAGCGCCGTCGTGACCGCGCCCTCGCGGCGCTGCGCGAGATCGAGTTCGACAAGGCGACGGGAAAGCTCTCCGACGAGGATCACCAGCGCCTCTACGCGAAGTACTCGGCGGAGGCCATCGAGGCGATCAAGGCAGCTGATGCTGCTGTCTCTCCCGCTCTCCCGCCCTCCCGCCCTCCCGCTTCAGAGGACGCCATCGAAGCCCTCATCGCCTCCGCCCGCGCGGACGCGAAGCGCACCGGCCGGAGGTTCTGCCAGGAGTGCGGTGCGCGCCTCGAGGGAACCGGCCGCTTCTGCGTGGAGTGCGGAACCCGGGTGGCCGTGCCGGGGTAGTTCGCTGACGGCTGCACGCATGGACCGCTGGAGCGCAGCGCTCGCGCTCCTGCCGCCCATCGCGATGACCGGCCCGCTCCGCGCGCAGGTGTCGCTTCCAGCTATGCTACGCAGTGAGCCTTCATCACAGCTTCAGCCCCCTTTCATGGAGCACCTCGCAGTCTTGAAGGGGCTGCCGTATTCGGTGCTCAATCGGACTGACCGGGGAGGGGTACACCAGTGAGACTTCTTCGGGTAGTTCCGGTTCTCATCCTGGCAGGTGGTCTTTCGCTGGGAGCTCCCAGTGCAGCCGACGCGCAAACACCTGACGGCACGCTGACCTGTTGGGGTTGCACCAGCCTCAACACTTGGCCGTGGGGCGGCCTTCGCTGCACGACGGGAATGCCGGGGGGAGCGTCGTGTACGGAGTACATCGACAACGTCACGCAGCAATGGATCTGCATTCTCGAAGGGCAGTGCGGCAGCTGGACCCTCGTACCTGACGCGTCGGGCGAGTCCACGCTGACCCTCTGGTCTGGTCTTGCGGTTCCTGCTTCGTGGCAGCGCGTGGGATGCGACGACGTTGCGGCGCCGGACCCAGCCGAGGCGAGGCCAACAGCGGGTGCGCCCAACACATCGGGCGCGCGCTAGCTCCCGAGCACCGTTGCACCGGGGCCTTCTCCAGCGAGCTGTTGGGCACGCGGTGGCGGGCTTGCTCGCTGCCGCAGGACCGGTGGCCCCGCTTGCCGCGCAGGCTCCCTCGGAGCGGAGAGCAGCCGCGGAATCAGCAGTGGTCCGTGGTGACTGGGTCGCCGCGCGTCGGCTCGCGGAGCGGTATCTCGACGCGGCGCCGCAGGATGCCGGCGGCTGGCTGATACTCGGGCGGGCGTGGCTCGGCGGGGACTCCGCGTCCCGGACCGAGCGGCTCAACGCTCTCCGCCACTGCCGGAGGGCAGCGCAGCTCGACTCGCTGCTTCTGGACGCCTGGGACTGCGTGGCGACGGCGGCCCTGCACACTGGTGAGGAGTCCGCGGCCCGCGACGCCCTGGAAGAACTCCTCTGGTTCGAACCGCGCTATCCGCGGGCGTGGGAGCGGTGGCTCCTGCTCTACCGCAACGACCGCAACCGCGCCGGTGTGCGCACGATCCTCCGCCGCCACGCCGCCGACCCCGTGGTCCGATCGTGGATAGCCCGCATGTTCATCGAGGAGGAGCGCTACGACTCCTCCAGCGCCGTGCTGAATGAGCTCGTCGCGTTGGAGCCCTGGAACGGTGCCTGGCTGGCGCTGCGGGCGCAGAGCGCGTTCGAGGCCGGGGACACGGCGGCAGGGCATCGGTTCTACGAACGGGCGCTGGAACATGCGGAAGTCGGCGGCGACCTGCTCTGGGGGCAGGTGGTGGGCATCGCGACGCCCGATGAGGTCCGGGCGTGGCCGCACGTACCGGTCCCCGAGCGGGGCGACTTCCTCCGCCGCTTCTGGGCGCGCCGGAACCCGGACCTCTTCGCGGCTCGGAACGCCCGCATCCCGGAGCACTTCCGCCGCTTGCGGATCGCCCGGCGGCAATACGCCCTGCTGGAGCCGCTCGCCGAGCGCAACCGCACCGCCGCGGGCCGCGGCTTCGATGCCTCACCGTCCAACGCCGAGCAGATGTTCTACCAGCGCTGTGAGGCGCGCCCCATGCCGAGCGCACCAGTCCGGATCCGCGACCAGGCGCGCGACGGGAGCGCGGAGCTGGGTGGGATGCGATGGAATCCCCTCTATCGAGCGTCGGATCACCAGAACATCCAGCCGCCCGGTGTGCTGTACCTGGACCCGGAGGTCACGCGACTGCTGTCCATGCCCTATGCGGCGGACTTCCGGGACGTGGACACGGCCGTCGCGCCGGTCGGATACAACCTGCTGACCGGGCTGGACGATCGCGGCCTGGCCTTGCTGCGATTCGGCGAGCCGAGACGGCGGATCGTCGGCTCGGACAACGTGGAGGACCCGTTCTGCCGGATCCGCGACCTCGAGCGATGGACGTACGACGGGGTCGGCGAGATCCGGTTCTTCCGCCCCAGCGCCGTGAGCGTCGGCGTGCAGGGGAGCACGCGACGGAGCGGTGACGTGGTCTTCCGTCCGATGGTCACCGAGCAGTTGCGGGCCACGGTGACGACGCTGACGCGTGATGCCACGTCCGAGCCGGCCCCGCTGGAGTTCGGCTTCTGGGTCGTGCAGTTCGCCGCGCGGTCGGGTGCGACTGTCCTGGTCGTGGTCACGACGCGCGGCGCGGCGGCTGCTGCGCTTGTCGGCCCCATGTCGGACACCGTCCACAGCGTCGGAGCGGACGGCGTGGTGCGCGTCCAGGCCCCAGGCGGCCTGCACACGCTGCTGGTGCACGCGCGGGAAGGCGACTCGCTGGGCAGGCGCACGGTGGCATTGCACCTGCGCCGCTTCGAGGGCCTCGCGGCCAGCGACCTGCTGCTCGCACGGGCGTGGAGCGACCGACCGCCGACGCGCGACCTGATGCTCGCCCGCCTCGGCCGCACGCTCACCTTCCCGCCGGGGACGGTCCTGCGGAGCTACGCCGAGCTGTACGGCGTGCCGCCGCGGGGCGGCCGGGTCCGTTACCGGGCCCTGTACCGCCTGCGGCGCACCGACGATCCGGCGGCGGACGCACGGCGGGATTCGCTCCCCGGGGCGCTCGCCCTGGCCTTCGACCGCGACGCCGCGGGGGAGTCGGAGCCGGTGCGGGAGTGGCTCGACATCACGCCGGAACAGCTGCCGCCGGGGAGCTATCTGCTGCGGCTCGACACCTGGACGCCGGACGGCCGGCGCATCGGGCGCTCCCAGATTGCGTTCACCGTCGCGGACCGCTGACGCTGGCGGCCGCCGCCCGGCGGCTGCAACATTCCCGGGCGGGCGGGCGTAGTTCCGACGTTGGCCCGTGGTCCATCCGTCATCCCCCCACACGAGTGACCTGCCGAATGATTCGACGCCTCTTAGCCGTCTCCGCCGCCCTCCTTCCCGCTGCCGCCGATACCGCAGCCGCTCAGCGCGGGCAGCCCCCGCAGCAGCCCCAGACCCAGCAGCCGGCGCAGGCGCCGGGCGCCCGGCCCACCCCGCCGGAAGGCCCCAAGCCGTACCGCGAGGTCATCACCGCCCAGGCGGTGACCGACTCCGGCGCGTTCATCGTCCACCGCATCGGCGAGAAGCTGTTCTACGAGATCCCGCGTGCGATGCTCGGCCGCGAGTTCACCCTCGTCGTGGACCAGCGCGGCACCATCCGCGGCGTCGGCTACGCCGGCGAGGAGGTCACCGACCGCGTCGTGAAGTGGGAGCGGATCGGCAACCGGGTGTTCCTGCGCATGGTCGGCTACGGGATGCGCGCCGACAGCACCCTCCCCGTCGCCCGCGCCGTCAACCTCTCCAACCAGTCCCCCATCCTCCGCTCCTTCGACATCGCCGCGTGGAGCCCCGACGACTCCAACGCCGTCGTCGAGGTGACGGGGCTGTTCACGCAAGACGTCCCGGAGATCAACGCCCGGCAGGCGCTCGGCCGGCGGGTGCGGCGCTTCGACCCCTCGCGCTCGGTCATCGAGCGAGCCCGGTCGTTCCCGCGCAACATCGAGGTGTCCGTCCTCCAGACGTACGAGGTGGACTCGGTCCCGGCCCCGGCCGGCGGCCGCCCCGACGGCAGCGTCAACACCGTCACGATGCTGATGAATTACTCGATGGTGCTGCTGCCGGATGCGCCGATGCAGCCGCGCGAGTGCGACAACCGCATCGGCTTCTTCGCCGTCCGCTTCGAGGACTTCGGCACCCCGCGGCACGTGGTGCCGCGTCGCTGCTTCATCACCCGCTGGCGCCTCGAGCCGCGCGAGCCCGGCGCCGCCGTCTCCGAGCCGGTCAAGCCGATCGTCTTCTACATCGACCCGGCGACGCCCGAGCAGTGGGTGCCGTGGCTCATCCGGGGCGTCGAGATGTGGAAGCCGGTCTTCGAGGCCGCGGGCTTCCGGAACGCGATCCAGGCGCGCCGCGCCCCGACGCCGCAGGAGGACCCGGAGTTCGACCTCGACGACGCGCGCTACTCGGCGATCCGGTGGCTCCCGTCCACGATCGAGAACGCATACGGGCCGCACGTCAGCGACCCGCGCACCGGCGAGATCCTCCAGTCGAACATCGGCTGGTACCACAACATCACGTCGCTCCAGCAGGCCTGGTACTGGGTGCAGGCGGGCGCCGTGGACCCGCGCGCGCGGCGGCTGCCGTTTCCCGACGACCTGATGGGCGAACTGGTGGCGTACGTCGCCGCCCACGAGGTCGGACACACGCTCGGCCTGCCGCACAACATGCTGTCGAGCGGCGTGTACCCGGTGGATTCGCTGCGGAGCCCGACCTACACGCGCCGCAACGGCACGTCCTACTCCTTCATGGACTACGCCCGGAACAACTACGTGGCGCAGCCCGGCGACGACGTGCAGCTGCAGCCGACGATCGGACCGTGGGACTACTACGCCATCAACTGGGGGTATCGTCGCTGGCCGGGCCTCACCACGCCGGCCGCCGAGCGGACCAGGCTCGACTCGCT
>CAYLJK010000089.1:0-8517 GCA_964383975.1 uncultured Gemmatimonadales bacterium
CCCGCGCTCTGCGCGCTCCTCGCGCCGCTCGATCCGCGGTTCGCCGCGGCGCTCGTCGGCGCGCTCGCGGCCGCGGCCGCCGACTCGAGGTCCACGGAGATCGGCACGCGAGGCCGCGCCGCGCCGCGCCTGGTCACGACGTGGCGCCGGGTCGCCCCGGGCACCTCGGGCGGGGTCACGGCGCTCGGGACCGCCGGCGGCGCCGCGGGCGCGCTCGCCGTCACGCTCACCGCCGTCGCGACGGGGCTCCTCCCTGGAGTGGCGGCCCCGTGGGTCGCGGCCGCCGGGCTCGCGGGTGCGCTGGCTGACTCGCTGGCCGGCGCCGCCGTCCAGGCCCGCTACCGGTGCGGCGGCTGCGGAGCCGACAGCGAGGAGCCGGTCCACGCGTGCGGCGCCGCAGCCAAGCTGACGGGCGGCCTCCCCTGGATGACGAACGACGCGGTGAACGTGGTGGCAACGCTGGTCGGCGCACTCCTCGCCGGCGTCCCTGTCGCGGTCCGCGGACCGCTCCTACCTTGACACGATGGACCGCTCCGTGGATGTGCTCGTGGTCGGCGGCGGACCCGCTGGCGCTTCGACCGCGGCGTTCGCGGCGCGCGCCGGGCTGACGGTGCTGCTCGCCGACCGCGCGGTCTTCCCGCGTGAGAAGCCGTGCGCGGAGTACCTCAGCCCCGAGGCCGCGCGCGACCTCGACGCCCTCGGCGTGCTCCCGGCGATCGAGGCCGCGCGCCCGGAACGGCTCGCCGGGTTCCGGCTCGTCGCCGACGACGGGACCGAGGCTCGCGGCCGCTTCGACCGCACGCCCCATGCGCCGTACCGGCCGTTCGGCTATGCCCTGCCCCGCACGGTGCTCGACCCCATCGTGCTGGGAGCCGCTCGTGCCGCGGGCGCCGAGGTGCGCGAGGCCACGGCGATGGAGCGGCTCATCCTGGAGGGCGGTGCCGTCCGCGGCGCGGTGCTGCGCGAGGGGTCCCGGCGGATGGCCGTGCGGGCGCGTGTCACTGTCGGTGCCGACGGCCTTCACTCCGCCGTCGCCAGACAGCTCGGCCTCGCGCGGCGCGGCCGCCCCGAGCGCTTCGGCCTGGTCGCGCACCTGAGCGGGGTGGAGGGGATGGGGGATGTGGGCGAGATGTTCGCCGGACGCGGCTGGTACGTCGGCCTCGCGCCGATCGGCGGGGACCGCGTGAACGTCGCGATGGTGGTGCCGGCGGCGGACGCGCCGGCGATCGCCGCCGACCCCGACGGGCTGTTCCGGCGCCGGCTCCGCGAGTTCCCCGAGCTGTGCGGGCGCCTTGCCCGGGCGCGCATCGTGCGGCGCATCCTCGTGACGGGGCCGTTCGCGCGGCGCGCCCGGCGCCCGGTGGCGGACGGGGCGCTCCTCGTGGGTGACGCCGCCGACTTCCACGATCCGTTCACCGGCGAAGGGATCTTCGCGGCGCTGCGCGGAGGGCGGCTCGCCGCCGACGCGATCCGGGCGGCGCTGGTGCGGGGCGGGGCAAGCGCGGCGGCGCTCGCGCCGTACCTGTCTGCGCGCCGCCGCGCGTTCCTCGGCAAGTGGGTGCTGGAGCGCGTGGTGGGGTTCGCGGCGCCGCGGCCGACTCTGATGCGCCACGTCACGCGGCGCCTGCGGGACCGTGCCGGGGTGGCCGATCTGTGGGTCGGCGCCGCCGGCGACAGCGTCCCCGTGCGCGCGCTGTTCGCGCCGCGGCCGCTCGCGGCGCTGCTGGTCTGACCAGGAGGCCGACCGTGCCTGTGGATGCCGCGCGCTTCAAGCGGACGATGGGGCTCCTCCCCGCGGGGATCACCGTCCTCACCCTCGTGGACGAGGAGGGGGCGGCGTGGGGCATGACCGCGAGTTCCGTGACGTCGCTCTCCCTCGTGCCCCCGATGCTCCTGGCGTGCGTCGACGACGCCGCAGCGATCCGCGCGTCCATCGTGCGCTCGCCATTCTTCGGCGTGAGCATCCTCGCCGCCGACCAGAGCGACGTGGCCTGGCGCTTCGCGGACCGCCGGCGTCATCGGTTCGAGCCGTCCGAGTCGTACGACGTCGGCCCGGCCTCCGTGCCGCTGGTGAAGGGCGCGCTCGCCCACATCGAGTGCCGGCGCGCCGAGGTCTTCCAGGGCGGCGACCACGCGATCGTGTGCGGCGTGATCGAGTGGAGCGACATCCGGGAGGGCCGGCCGCTGCTGTACTGGCGGGGGCAGTGGGGGCCGCTCCCCGGATGATGGCGGCGTGGCGCGCCTGGGCGGCCGGGGCGGTCGAGCTGTTCGACGATCCGGCGGCCGACGGCCGGACGGTGGTCGCGTCGCTGCGCGACATCGCGCGGATCAACCGTGCCTTCGGGGGCTCGGCCGCCGCGGTCTCGCGGCTCGACGCGTTCTTCGCACGGGAACCCGCCGGAGCGGCACGCACGCTCCTGGACGTCGGCGTCGGGGCGGGGGACATCCCTCGGGCGGCGGCGACGCGCGCGCGCCGGCGCGGCTTGGCGGTGCGGCTCGTGGGCGCGGAGCGCCACCCCGCGGCGGCGCGCGAGGCCCGGCGCGCCGGCGGCCTGGCGGCGCTCCTCGCGGACGGCGCGGCCCTGCCGTTCGCCACGCGCTCGGTGGACTACGTCCTCTGTGCCAAGCTGCTCCACCACTTCACGAGCGAGCCGGCCCGGGCGCTGCTTCGCGAGCTGGACCGCGTCGCGCGTCGCGCCGTGGTGGTCGCCGACATCCGCCGCAGCCCGGTCGCCGCGGCCGGCATCTGGCTCGCGTCGTTCCCGATGGGCTTCCATCCGGTCACCCGCCGGGACGCGGTCATCTCCGTCCTGCGCGGCTTCACGGCCGACGAGCTGGCGGACCTCTGCACGCAAGCGGGGGTACCGGCCACCGTGCGGCGTCATCCCGGCTGGACCCTGACCGCCGCGTGGACACCGGACGGCGCCAGGCCATGATTACCGTGGACCGCCGGCGCATCGCCGCGGCGCTCGACCATGTCTTCGCCTGCGCCGCCGATGTGGAGCGCTGGCCCGAGTGGCTCCCGCACTACCGCCGGGTGCGCTTCCTCGAGCGCCGCGGGGACGCGGGCACCGTGGAGATGGCGGCGTGGCGGCCCTTCGGTCCGTTGCGGTGGCCCACCTGGTGGGTCTCGGAGATGCTCATCGAGCGCGACGTGCCGCGGGTGCGCTACCGGCACATCCGCGGAATCACGCGCGGGATGGACGTGGCCTGGGAGTTCGCGCCGGCCGACGGCGCGGTGGACGTCACCATCACCCATTGGTGGAAGGGCCCCCCGTGGCCGTTGATCGGCCGGCCCGCGGCCGACTTCGTCATCGGCCCGGTCTTCGTCCGCGGCATCGCGAGCCGCACGCTGGTCGGGATCGCCCGCGCGGCCGAGCGGGGCGCGGCGTGAGGCGCCGGCGGGTGGTGGTCACCGGCGTCGGCGCGGTCACGCCGATCGGAACAGGAGCCGACGGGCTGTTCGCGGGGCTGCGCGCCGGCCGCTCGGCGGTGCGGACGGTCACCCGGTTCGACCCGACGCCGTTCCGCAGCCGCGTGGCCGCCGAGCTCCCCGACTTCCGACCGCAGGACTTCCTCGAGGCGAAGCGCGCGAAGCGCTACGACCGCTACTCGCAGCTGGCGGTCACGGCCGCGCGGCTGGCGCTGGAGCATGCGGGGCTCGACCTCGCCCGCGAGGACCGGGAGCGCGTCGGGGCGATGATGGGCTCCGCGCTGGGCGGCGTGGCGTACGCCGAGGCGCAGGCGGGCGTGTACCTCGCGACGGGGCTGCGGGCGGTGGACCCGATGCTGGCCCTCTCCGTGTACGGCGGCGCGGCGAGCTGCAACATGGCCATCGAGCTCGGCGTGCAGGGACCCAACGCGACGAACGCCATGAGCTGCGCGTCGGGGACGATCGCCGTGGGGGACGCGTTCTTCGCCGTCCGCGACGGCCGGGCCGACGTGATGCTCGCGGGCGGCGCCGAGGCGCCGCTGGCGCCGCTGTGCTTCGGGGCCTTCGCCGTCATCCGGGCGATGTCGTGCCGCAACGACGACCCGGGGACGGCGAGCCGGCCCTTCGACGCGGACCGGGACGGCTTCGTGATGGGGGAGGGGGCGGCCGTGCTGGTCCTGGAGGAGCGGGGGCGGGCCCTGGCGCGCGGGGGGCGCATCCTCGCGGAGGTGCTGGGCGCGGCGTCCACGAACGACGCCTTCCACATGACCGCGCCGCGCCCGGACGGCTCGCAGGCCGCGCGCTGCCTGCGGCTGGCCCTCGCCGACGCCGGGGTCGCGCCGCACGAGGTGGAGTACGTCAACGCCCACGGTTCGTCCACGCCGCTCAACGACAGCACCGAGTCGCTCGCGTTCCGGCAGGTTTTCGGCGGGCACGCGGCAGCGCTGGCCGTCTCGGGGACGAAGGGGTACTACGGACACCCGCTCGGCGCCTCCGGCGCGATCGAGGCGGCGATCACCGTTCTCGCCCTCGAGCGCGGGTGGCTGCCGCCCACGCTGAACCTGTTCCAGCCGGGGGAGGGCTGCGACCTCGGCTACCTCACCGGCGGCGGGGCCGCGCGGCGTGCCGAGGTGGCGCTGTCGAACTCGTTCGGCTTCGGCGGCATCAACGCCGCCGTGGTCTTCCGCCGCGCCGACTGAAGCGCTTGCGCGGCGCCGGAACCGCGTCTTTCTTTCCGGCCCACGTCATCCGCTCACCCTTGCAGCCGTGAGGATTGGCATGCGCAGCACACTGCGTCCGCTGGTCGCGGAGTTCATCGGGATCTTCTTCCTCTGCTTCGCCAGCATCGGGGCCATCGTCGCGAACGCCTACCGTGACGGCGCGGTCGGCTTCCTCGCCATCGCGGCCGCGCACGGAATCGCGCTCGGCGTCGCGGTGACGGCCACGATGAACATCTCCGGCGGCTACCTGAACCCGGCGATCACGCTGGGCCTCTGGTCGGTCGGCCGGATCGGCGCGCGGACGGCCGGGCTCTACGTGCTCGCCCAGCTGCTCGGCGCCACCGCGGCGGCGGCGGCCGTGAAGTACCTCTTTCCCGAGCAGGCCGGGCTCGTCACGCGGCTCGGCACGCCGGGCCTCGCGCCGGACGTGACCCTCGCCCAGGGAATCCTGATAGAGGCCATCCTGACGTTCATGCTGGCGTTCGCGGTGATGGGAACGGCCGTGGACCCGGCGGCGCCGAAGGTCGGCGGCTTCGGCGTCGGCCTCACGCTGCTCTTCGGCGTGATCGCCGGGGGGCACATGACGGGCGGGGCTCTCAACCCCGGCCGCGCGTTCGGCCCCGCCCTGCTGTCGGGCTCGTGGACCGCGCACGCGGTGTACTGGATCGGACCTATCCTCGGCGCCGTGGCGGCCGTGCAAGTGTATGAGAGGGTGTTGTTGAAGAAGGAGTAAGGGGAGCGAACGGAGTGAGGGGAGGAAAAGGCGCCGACCCCCCTCACTCCCCTCGCGCTCCTTCTCCCTGGCCCCCGAGGCCCCTCATCCTCCCCGCCGCCTCCCCCTCCGCCACAGATACGCCGCATACCCGACATACAGCGCCGCGGCGATCGTGTACGCCGCGACCATGAATCCCCCATTCTCGGGCGTCACCGCGCCTCCTCCCGGTCCGCCGCGGCTTCCTGCTCCAGCGTCTCGAGGGTCGCCTGCGCGTAGCGCTGCCAGAGCAGGCTCGCATACAGCACCGTGAAGACGGCCACGGAGATGAGCAGCGTGGCGAGCATCGAGCCGGGGAGCGTGGGGCCGTCCGGCTTGAGCACCACCGGCTGCGGGTGGAGGGTGCGGAAGAGGTACACGCTGACGTGGATGAACGGCACGAGCAGCGCGCCAAGGATGCCGAGGACGGCGGAGAAGCGCGCCCGCTGGCCCGGCTCCCGCACCGCCGTGCGGAGCACCAGGTAGCCGAAGTAGATGAACCACAGGAAGAGCGTGGACGTCAACCGCGCGTCCCAGGTCCACCACGTCCCCCAGATCGGCTTCCCCCAGATCGGCCCCGTCAGGAGGACGCCGGTCGTGAAGACGGTCCCCACCTCGGCGGAGGCGGCGGCGAAGCGGTCGAGCCGGAGGTCGCGGGTGATGAGGAAGATGAACGAGCAGACGCCGACGATGCCGAAGGCGAGGAACGCCACCCAGGCGCTCGGCACGTGCACGTAGTAGATCTTCTGGGCCGCGCCCTGGGTGGCCTCGATGGGCGTGAACCAGATGGCCCGCGCGTACACGGCCGCCAGCAGCGCGAGGGCGACGCCCATGAGGGCGGCGCTCCGCCGCAGCGAGCGCTGAGCGACGTCGAGAGCGGTCATTCGTCGAGTGTGAATTCGAATACGAGCAGGGCGGTGACGACCACCACCACGTCGTAGCCGACGAGCAACTTAAGCCACGCCGTCAACTCCGAGAAGGGACGGCCGGCGAACAGGCGTGCCGTCAACTGGACAGCGCTGGTGATCGGCGGCACAAGAAACGGGAGCATCAGCACGGGGAGCATCAGCTCGGCGAACCGGGTGTTGACGGCGATGGCGCTGAGCAGGGTGCCGACGAAGACGAACCCCACGGTGGCGAGCGCGATCACCCCGACCAGCGGCGCCAGGATGTCAAGCAGCGGCACGTTGAAGAAGAGCGCGAACAAGGGCAGCGCGATCGCCTCGACGAGCCCCACGAACACCAGGTTCGCGATCGCCTTGCCGAGGAAGAGCGCCGTGCGGCTCATCGGGGCCAGCAGCAGCCCGTCGAGGGTGCGGTTCTCCTTCTCCAGCGCGAAGGCGCGGTTGAGGCCGAGCAGGCCGGCGAAGCAGAACGTGATCCAGAGGATGCCCGGCGCCAGGTCGGTGCCCGTCAGGACCGTGGGGTCGCGCGCGAAGTTGAAGATCGCCAGCACCAGCGCCGTGAAGACCAGCGAGGAGAGGAACGCCGTGCGGCTCCGGAACTCGAGGCGCAGGTCCTTGGCGGCGATGAGCCACGCCTCGCGCAGGGTGTCACCCACGGCCCACCGCCTCGGCGTAGCGTGCGCGGTAGGCGTCGGACCCGCCGCTTCGGGGCGCGCACTCCACGAACCGCCCCGCGACCTGGATCGCCACGTGGGTCGCGAGGTCGAGCCCCTCGTCCATGTTGTGAGTCACCAGGACCACCGTGCGCCGCTCCTCGCGCAGCCGCGCCAACTGGTCGCGCAGTGCCTGCGCCGCGCGCTGGTCCAGCCCGGTGAACGGCTCGTCGAGCAGGACGAGCGTGGGATCGTGCAGCAGCGCCCGGGCGATGGCCAGCCGCTGGAGCATCCCGCGACTCATCGTGAACGCGGCCGAGTCGGCTCGCTCGAGGAGCCCCACGGCGGCCAGCGCGGAGCGGGCGCGGCCACGCGGGTCGCCCAGCCGGTAGAGGCGGGCGTAAAACTCCAGGTTCTCCGCCGCCGTGAGACCGTCATACACGAGCGAGGCGTGAGAGATGAGGCCGATGCGGCCGCGCCGGGCCGCGTCGCCTCGCAGCAGCCGCCGGCCCTCGAGGTGGACCGTGCCGCGGTCGGGCCGCAGCAGCCCGGCGAGGATGCGCAGCAGCGTGGTCTTCCCCGCGCCGTTGGGGCCGAAGATGGCGAGGACGTCGCCGGCGCCCAGCGTGAAGCTCACCCCGCGGACCGCGCGCACATGGCCGAAGCTGCGCGAGACGTCCTCGACGGCGAGGGCCGGCGCGGCCGCCGCGGAGGTGGGTGGAGGAGCGGGATCGGCCGCCGTCATCGCGGCGGAATATAGCCGGCGGCTACGGCGCCTCGCCCTCGATGACGAAGCGGTCCTCGAGCCGGGTCAGCACCAGCAGCAGGCGGAACTCCTCCGAGACGCCGCGCAACCGGACCTGCAACTTCCGCTCGGCGGCCCGTGCCTGGACGGCGGCGAGCGCGCCCAGCCCCGTCGAGTCCACCCGCGTCGTGCCCGTGAGGTCAATCACGAGACCTCCGTTCGGCTGCCCGTCCCAGCGCTCAAGCGCGCGGATCGCCTCCTCTCGGAAGGCGGCCCGGGTCTGGGCGGTCAGCTGCGCAGGTGCGCGAACCACGAGGTCGTTCACGCCCTGCTTACTCGAAGGAACCGTACCGGCTTGCGGCGGCAACCAAAGTGATGCTGCGGCAACGGGTTGCGCGAAACCGAGTCTGGTGCGAAACGCCACACCGTCGTTGCATGTCGCACAGCGATGCTCTGCCTGCAAGAGGCGCCCCGGGGGGTGCCGGTGGCCGGGAAAGGGAGCGGGGCCCGGTCGCCCGAGCCCCGCCGTCCGCCCGAGTCGAGAGCGATCTCAGACTTTGGTGACGTTCGCCGCCTGGAGTCCCTTCGGGCCCTCCCGGACCTCGAACTCCACCTTGTCGTTCTCCTTCAGCGACTTGAAGCCTTCGGACTGGATCGCAGAGTAGTGGACGAACACATCCGGTCCACCCTCACGCTCGATGAAGCCGAACCCCTTCGCGTCGTTGAACCACTTGACCCGGCCGGTGATGCGAGACATACCTAACTCCTCTTGCAGGTGGCGTTACACTCCGGCGCTGCCCGTGGGCGGCG
>CAYLJK010000090.1:0-8414 GCA_964383975.1 uncultured Gemmatimonadales bacterium
GGCCGACGAGTCGGCGTAGCAGACACGTCACTCGAGCACGACGTCCTCGGGCTCTTCCTCAGCCTTGATGAGGTTGATCCCCTCGGGGAGCTTGGCCTGGAAGCCGGCGGAGATGAGCGGCACGGTGATCATGAAGATGATCAGCAGCACCAGCATCACGTCCGCCATCGGCGTGACGTTGATGTCCGCGTTGACCGCGCTCTTGGAGCTACTGGCTGATATGGCCACTACCGGAGGCGACCTGCGCCGGGAAGTCCTTCGTGAACGAGGACCGGCCGAACTCGGCCCCGACGTTCTTGATCAGGTAGTCCACGAGCTCCTTGCCGGAGTACGTCACTTCGACCGTCAGGAAGTCGGTCTTCGTCTGGAAGAAGTTGTACAGCCACACCGCCGGGATCGCGACGAGGAGGCCGAACGCCGTGGTGATGAGCGCCTCGGCGATACCGGCCGAGATCGCGCCCAGGCCGCCGGAGCCGCCGCCCGCGGCCATGCCCTGGAACGCGTTCACGATGCCCATCGTGGTCCCGAGGAGGCCGACGAACGGCGCCGTCGCGCCGGTGGTGGCCAGGATGCCGGTGCCGCGCTTCAGCTCGGAGATGAGGATCAGCGTGTTGCGCTCGACCGCGCGCTCCGCGGAGTTGATGTCCGCGGCGGTGACGTGGCCGTCGCGCAGCAGCGGCTTGATCTCATCGAGGGCGCCGGCGAGCACGCGCGCCACGTGCGAGAACTTGTACTTGTGCACGAGGCCGATGGCGCCCTCCATCTGCTCCTCCTGCAGGAAGCGCGAGAACTCCGGCGCGAACTTCGCCGTCTCCCGCTGCATCTTGCGGATGCGCCACCACTTCGCGAACGCGGTGCTCAGCGACAGGATGGACATGAGCGCCAGGACGAACACGATGCCCTTGGCGAACCAGCCCATGTGTCCCCACAGCTCGATCAACGACATCTGCATGGAGCGAAACCCCTCCCCCTGGTGTGAAGCCCGGCGCGCGCCGGCGCCGGTCGTGAGACGACCCGGCTACCGCTGGATCTGGAAGTTGACCGGCTGCTGCACGCGCACCCGCACGGCGCGGCCCTGGATGCGGCCGGGGCGGAAGCGGCAGCTCAGCACGGCGTCGCGCGCCGGCCCGTTGAACAGGTCGTGCTGCGTGTTGATGACGCGCAGGGAGCCGCGCTCGGCGCGCCCCAGCGTGTCGATGACGAACTCCATCAGGACCCGGCCCTCGATCCCCGCCTGCCGCAGGATCTCCGGGTAGCGCGGCTGGATGCAGGTGCCGGCCACCACCTCGGGCCGCTCCTCCACCACCGCCTCCATGTCCGGCTGGTCGGTGACGATGTTCTCGACCCGCCGGCCGCCCTCGACGCCGGCGGCGATGCCGCCCTCGGCGCCCACGCCGGAGAAGTCCGCGGCGTCGAAGCGCACGTTCTGCGACGGCGGCGGGATGTCCACCGGGATGTTGGTCGGGATCGCCAGCGTCTGGAACCCCTTCAGCGGCGGGGCCGTCGTGGCGATGCGCTGCTCCGGCGGCGGCTCCTCCGGCTTGGGCTCCTCCTTCTTGGTCTCCTGGCGCGCCTGCATGCGCACGTCCACCACCCGCACGCGCTCCTGGACCACCTCGCCCGCGTGCAGCGTGGCGTAGATGGCGAGGCTGATCGCGATCGCGTGGATCGTGATCGAGATCGCGCCGTTGCCGAGGAGCGACCGCACGTCGCGCTTCCGCTTGGATTCGATCAGGACGTCGAACACAGCGCCCTCCGGTGGACCATCTGGCTACGGAGATAATAACCCGCGTCCATGTCTGCGGAATGACCCGGAGATTACGATTCCATGACAGCCGCCGGGAGCCGCGGCAGGGTCACCGTGAATGTGCTCCCCCGCCCCGGCCGGCTGGTCACCCCGATGGACCCCCCGTGGACCTCCGCGATCCACTTGGAGATGGAAAGGCCCAGGCCGATCCCCGGCCGCTCCCCCGTGCGGGACCGGGCCGGGTCGGCCCGCCAGAACCGGTCGAACACCCGTCCGACGTCCCCGGGGGCGATCCCGACACCGGTGTCCCGGACCGCGATGGTGGCCGCCGTCGGGGTGCCCGTGAGGGTCAGCCAGACGGTCCCGCCGGGGTTGGTGTACTTCACCGCGTTGGTCGCCAGGTTCATGACCAGCTGGCGGATGCGGCCCGCATCGGCGTCCACGCGCACCGGCTCGCCGGGGAGCTCGAGCCGGACGTCCACGCCCGCCTCCTCGCCGAGGAGTTGGGTCGTCTCGTAGACGTCGCGGAGCACCTGGGACAGGTCGAGCGTCTCCCGGTGCAGCTCCATCCGCCCCTCGTCCACCCGCGCCAGCGTGAGCAGCGTGTCCACCAGCTCCGTCATCTGCCGGACCCCCTGCAGGGTCTCCTCCAGCGGGACGAGCGCCTCGGCCGAGGTGGACGGGTCGGTGAGCGCGCGCTCCACGCCGGCACGCATGACGGTGAGGGGGGTCTTGAGCTCGTGGCTTGCGTCGGCGACGAAGCGGCGCAGGGCGCTGAAACTGGTCTCGAGGCGCGCCAGGAGCGAGTTGATCGCGTTCGCCAGCCGACCCATCTCGTCCAGCTCGGCCCCCGGCACGGGGAGCCGGCGGTGGAGGCTGCGGCCATCGCTGATGGCCTCCAGCTCGTCGATCATCACCGCCACCGGCCGGAGCGCCCGGTCGCTCAGGAGGTACCCGATGCCGGCGGCGAAGAGCAGCAGGATCGGGGAGATGAGCAGGATGCTGGCGAGCAGGCGCTGCGGGCCGAGCTCGATCTCCAGCGTCGGCTCTCCCGCCGCCACCGCCAGCACGCCGGGACCGGCCCCGACGCCGGTGCGGACGGCGAACCGGTAGCGCTCCCCGCCGAGGGTCAGCGTGAAGGCGTCGCGGGTGTGCGCCACGAAGACGCGCCCGCGCAGGGTGTCGAGCGCCTCGGGGAGCAGCCCCTGCGCCTCGCGCGAGATGTAGACGCGGCGCGCCAGGGAGTCCACGACGACGATGTAGGCGGGGATGGTGAAGAGGCGGTCCTGCACCGGCGGCCGCAGCTGGACCACGAGCGGGTCGCGGAACTCCTCGACGAGGGGCCGGCCCTCCTCCCGGTACTCCTGCTGGAGCACGGCCACGGCCCGGTCGGTGATGGCCGCGAGGCGTTCGTCGAGCGCCCGCATCGCCGAGCGGCGCGAGAGCACGGTCACCGTCACGCCGAGCGCGAGCGCGGTCGCGCCGAGGGCGAGCGTGTACCAGAGGGTGAGCGTCGCCCGGAGGCTGCGCACCTACGCCTTCACCATGTACCCGACGCCGCGGATCGTGTGGATGAGCTTCGGCTCCTGGCCGGCGTCGATCTTCTTGCGGAGCCGGTTGATCACCACGTCCACAAGGTTGGTCCCGGGGTCGAAGTGGTAGTCCCACACGTACTCCGTGATCAGCGTGCGGCTCATCACCTTCCCCTGGTGGCGGGTCAGGTACACCAGCACGTCGAACTCCTTCGGCGTGAGGTCCACCGGCCGGCCGCCGCGGGACACCTGGCGCGCGCCCGTGTCCACGCGGAGGTCCCCGACACTGAGCACCGGCGGCGCGAGCTCCTTGGGGCGCCGGCCGATGGCCTCCACGCGCGCCACCAGCTCGGCCATCGCGAACGGCTTCGTGACGTAGTCGTCGGCGCCCATCTTGAGGGCATCCACCTTGAACTCGACCGCGTCCTGGGCGGTGAGCACGAGGACCGGCGTGGCGACGCCGCGGTCCCGCAGGGTGCGCAGCACCTCGAAGCCCGACATGCCGGGGAGGCGCAGGTCCAGCACGATGAGGTCGAAGTGTCCGGCGGCGGCGAGGTCGAGGCCCGCCGGGCCGTCCGCCGCCAACTCGACGGCGCAGCGCGCCTCGGCCAGCCCGCGGGCCACGTACTGCCCGACGGTGCGGTCGTCCTCGATGACCAGGACCCTCACGGCCGGGTGATGGGGAGGATGACGGTGAAGGTGGAGCCGCTCCCGAGGGTGGACTCGACCTCGATGCGGCCGCCGTGGTCGGCGGCGATGCCGTAGCAGATCGAGAGGCCGAGCCCCGTGCCCCGCCCCTGCGCCTTCGTGGTGTAGAACGGCTCGAAGATCTTCTGCATCTCGGCCTTCGAGATGCCGTGCCCCGTGTCCGAGAAGGCGATGCGGATCTCGTCGTCGCGCCGCGGGTTGCGGTCGGTCGTGACGGTCAGCGTCCCGCGCGCCTCCATGGCGTCCGCCGCGTTGAGCATCAGCGCCATGAACACCTGGATCAGCTGGTCCTTGCTGGCCGTCACGGTCGGCAGGCCCTGGGTCAGCCGCCGCTCGATCGCGAGCGACTTGAAGCGGTCGTGATGCTTGAGGAGCAGCAGCGTCTCCTCGACGACGGCGTTCACGTCCACCGGGGCCTTGGCCCCGCCGCGCGGCCGGGCGAGGTCGAGCAGGTTGTTCACGATGCGCTTACAGCGCTCGACCTCGGCGTCCATGATGCGCAGGTACTCGTCGATGGCCTGCCGCACCTCCGGCGCCGCGTCCTCCGCGCGGCCCGCCACGGCATCCACGCAGGCGCCAATCGTGGCGAGCGGGTTGTTGATCTCGTGCATGATCCCCGCGGCCAGTTGCCCCATCGCGGCGAGTTTCTCCGACTGGGCGATCTGCTGCTGCACCTGCTTCCACTCGGTGATGTCCTCGCCGATGGTGATGAGGTGCGTGATGTCGCGGTCGTCCTGCCGCATCGGGATCTTCGTGATGCGGTACTGCCGCCCGTCCTCGCCGACCGACTCGTAGACCTGGATGCGGCCCGAGGTGAAGACCTCGTCGAACTCGCGGCGCAGCAGGGCCCGCGGCTGGCGGTGCAGCACCTCGAAGACCGGGCGGCCGATCGCCTGGTCGCGCGGGATGCCCTGGGTGCCGGTCTCGCGCTTGCGGTTCCACGCCTGCACGAGGTAGTCGCGGTCGATGACGTACAGGCCCAGCGGGAGCGAGTCCACGACCTTGGCGGTGAAGCGGCGCTGCTGCTCGATCTCCCGCGCGCGGCGGGCGACCTCGAACGCCAGGTCCTGGGACAGCTCCTTCGAGGCGAGGAGCGGCGAGAGGACGTTGGCGATCACGACCAGGACGTCGCGGGCCATCATCTCGCGGCCGTCGCGCGGGACGGCGACCTCGATGAGGCCGAGCCGCTCGCCCTCGTGGACGAGCAGCTCCCAGAGGTCCATGTGATCCCACCGGTCGGCCGGCGGCGCCGCATTCCCAGCGCGGATCAGCTCGCCCATCCGGGCACGCTCCTCGGGCGTCGGCTCGTCGCCGGGCGCGGCGTAAGCGTCGTAGGTGCGGTCGTCGTCGTTGCGCACCCAGAGCCGGCAGACGGCGGCGCCGAGGCGGTCCTTGAGGAGGTTCACGACCGCGCGCATCGCGGACTCGGAGAACACGCCGGCCGAGAGCGCGGCGGTGACCTCGGACAGGAGCATCAGGCCCGGGTGCACCGGGACCGGCGTATGGCGCAGCCTGGCCTGGTCTGGCGGGTGATCGGTCATGCGTGCGAAGCTAGGGGGCGGCCCGTGGAGCGGCTAGTGCCGAGCCCCGCGCGGGCGCACGGAGGAGGCGGAGGACGATGGATCGACGGACGTGGCTGACGACAGTCGGCGCCGGCACGCTGGCGCTCCCGCACGCACGGGCGGCGGCAGCAGAGCCGGCCTGGCGGTTCGTGCTCGACGCGGCACGGCGCTGGGGCCTCACGGACGGGCGGACAACGGCGGTGAGGGGGGCGGGACTCGCGTTCCTCTTCGCCGGGCGACCGGCCGTCCCGTTCGCCGCCTTCGAGGTGGTGCGGGAGCTGCGCGGCGGGGACGGCGCGCAGCGGACCCGCACGTTCATCACCCGGCTCGACGACGTCGAGGCCGGGGTCACGTTCGCCGACGGCGCGCGACCGCGCATCCTCGTGCGGGTGCGGGGACTCGAGACCGCCCACGACCTGGTCGCGGTCCGCTTCACCGACGATCTCCCGGTCCCGCAGGCACGGGTGTGGATGAACGGCTACCAGTCGTGGAGCGCCACGCGCACGGTCGAACCGGCCGCCGGGCGCAGCGCCACGGGGCACTGGCAGGCGGCGCTGTGGGAGGGGCGCGCGACGGCGCTGGCCCTCGGCTTCGGCACCGACGACGACGCGGCCGGCGAGTTCCTGCTCGCCGGGCGTACGCTCACGGCCGTCGCCCAGTTCCGCCGGCGGGCGATCAGCGCCGTTCATCCGCCGGCCACGGCCACTCTCACCATCGTCCCCGGCGGCGATCCGTTCGCGCACCTCGCGGCCCTCGCGGCGGCCGGCGCGCCACCCGCGCGCGCGCTGGTGCCCGCCGGCTGGTCCTCCTGGCACGGGCCGCACGCCGACGTGACGGAGGAGCAGGTGCTGGCGAACGTCGAGGAGGCGCGGCGCCGCTTTGACCCGCGCTACTTCCGTCTCGTCCAGCTGGACGACGGCTTCCAGCGGGCGGCCGGCGACTGGGAGATGAACGCGAAGTTCCCGCACGGGCACCGCTGGCTCACCGACCGCATCCACGGCGCGGGGTTCGACGCGGGGCTCTGGTTGGCTCCCTTCGCCGTCACGGCCGCCTCCGGCGTCCCCGAGCGCAACCCGGAGTGGCTGGTGCGGGGCCCCGACGGCTTGCCGCTCCCGCTCGACGACCAGCCGCACTGGGGCGGGCGGACCTTCGCCCTCGACGCGTCCCAGCGCGCCGTGCAGGACTGGCTGCGCGCGCTCACGCGCCGCGCGGTCACGGAATGGGGGTACGACCATCTGAGGCTCGACGTGCTCCACTACGGCGCCCAGGGAACGCGACCCGAGCGCGGGGCGAGCCCGCACGAGGCCCTGCGCGCGGGCCTGCGCGCCCTGCGCGAGGGCGCGGGCCGTGCCTACGTGCTCGGCTGCGGCGCCCCGCTCCAGCACTCGGTCGGGATGGTGGACGGGATGCGCATCGGTCCGGACGTGTCCGCGACGTGGGGCGGCGTGCAGCCGGCGGCGCAGGCGACGCTGCTGCGAGCCCACTTCCATCGGAACCCGTGGCAGAACGACCCTGGTGCCGTCGTGGTCCGCCCGCCGCTCACGCGGGAGGAGGCGCGCACCTGGGCCGCGCTGTGCGCGCTCTCGGGCGGCCTGACGCTCTTCTCGGACCACCTCCCACGCCTGACGGACGACCGGTTCGACATCCTGCGCCGGACCATCCCCGTCGCTCCCGTCGCGGGGCGGGCCGCGGACCGCGATGAGCCGGAAGCGGTGCTGGCGCCGGGCCTCGTGGCGGGCGAGCGACGCCTCGCGGCGCTGGAGGGCTGGCGGCTCCGCCCGGGCGACGATCCGCGCTGGAGCGCGCCGCTCCTGGATGAGACGGAGTGGACGCCGATCGAGGTCGGCGTGCCCTGGGAGCGCGCCGGGCATCCGGACCTCGACGGGTTCGCCTGGTACCGCGCGCGGTTCACGGTGGGCGCGCCGGCGCCGGCCGGACCGCTGCACCTCGCCCTCGGCGCGGTGGACGACGCGGACGAGACGTTCCTGAACGGCGTCCGGATCGGCGGCACCGGCTCCATGCCGCCGTCGCACCACGAGGACCGGCTGGCGTTCCGCCGCTACCCGGTGGCCGCGGAGCTGGTGCGCTGGGGGAGCGAGAACGTCGTGGCGGTGCGGGTCCACGACGGCGGCGGGGGCGGCGGGCTGTGGCGGCTGACGCGCGCGCGGCCGCCATCCTGGGTCGTCGCCCGCGCGCCACGCGGCTGGTGGACGGTGCTCGTCGTCAATTGGGACGACGAGGACCGGCGCTTCACACGGAGCCTCCCGGAGCTGGGCCTCGCCGGACCGCTGGCGGTCTACGACGTCTGGGCGGACGAACGGGGCGCCGACGTGCCGGCCCGCCTCGTGCTGGACATCCCGGCCCGCAGCAGCGCCCTCCTCGGCCTGCGCCGGCCGCGTCTCGCACCGTTCGTCCTGGGCACGACGCGGCACCTGGTGCAGGGTGCGGTAGATGTCGCGGACGAGCGCTGGGAGGCACGCCGCCGTGCCCTGCGCGGGCGGGCCGTGAATCTCGATGGCCGCCCGCACGCCATCACCATCGCCGTACCGCGCGGCTGGCACCCCACGAGCTGCGCGGCCGACGTGCCGTGCACCGTGCGGCACGTGCATCGGCTGGCGACCGCGGTGCGGCTGGAGCTCGAAGGGACGAGAGAGGACGTGAGTTGGGAGGTGGGGTTCTGAGGCGGTCGCGAATCGGGGTTCGGGCCCGTTCCCGATTCCCCATTGCTGATCCCGCTACTTCAGCCCCGTCAACTGTATCCCCCGCACGAAATACCTCTGCGCCAGGAAGAACACCACGAAGATCGGCAGCAGCGCCGTCACCGCCACCGCCATCTGGTACGGCCAGTTGCTGTAGTAGAACGAA
>CAYLJK010000091.1:0-8388 GCA_964383975.1 uncultured Gemmatimonadales bacterium
GCCGCTTGCTCCGGCGTCGTCCCGCCGAGCGCGGCGCGGCGCACCGGGTCCGTGGCGGGGAGGTCGGCCGCCAGCGCGGAGAGGTACGCCGCGAGCAGCCGGCCCTCGACCATCGTGTCCACCGGCGCGGGGTTGTACAAGCCGCGCTCGAGCTGGGCGCGGTTCGCGTCCCGGTAGGGCATCAGCCGCGCGCTATCGGGCTTCGCCATCTCGATGGGCATCCGCACGATGAGGCCGGCGTAGTTCAGCAGCCGCGTCCCGTAGGCGCTGAAAGCGTGGTAGGTGCGGGCCTTGAAGATGGTGGTCATCTGCCGGCGGATGCGCGCGACCTGGTCCCACGCATCACCGTACTGGCGCCGGAGGTTGAGGTCGGCGTTCACGCGACCGCGGAACTCCGCCTCCCAGGCGCGCTTGCGCTGCATCAGCTGCGGATCGAGGAGGCCGCCGTGATAGCCGGTGGTGGCCTTCTCGCTGTTCGAGATGCCGAAAATCTGGTTGCGCATCGTGTTGCCGCGCTGCGGGTCGGCGGCGGCGATCCCGCGCAGCACCTCCAACTGGCGCCGGAAGGTGGCGAGCGTCATCGGGTACTGCACGTCGCGCAGGAACTCCAGCACCGAGACCGGCATCAGCCGGCCCGTCGAGCCGGGGTTGCCGATGACGAAGACGAGGTCGCCCTCGTTGGTGCCGCTGCGGCTCCACCGGAAGTGGTTCGACGGGCGGACCGGCTGGTTGTTCTCGTACGCGCGGTAGAAGCTGACGTCGAGGTCGTGCCGCGGGTACGTGAAGTTGTCAGGGTCGCCGCCGAAGAAGGCCGCCTGTAGCTCGGGGGCGAAGACGAGGCGCACGTCCGTGTAGCGGCGGAACCGGTACAGCTTGTACTGCCCGCCGCGGTACATCGAGACGACCTGGCAATTCACCGTCGCCTCGCCGCCGCTGCACTCGCGCTCGATCGCGGTGATCGCCTCGCCGCGCAGGTCCGACGCACGTGTGGCCGACGTGCCGGCCGGGACGGCGTTGTGGACGCGCTCGGTCACGTCGGTGATGCCGACGAGCTGGTCGAGGTACATGCCGGGGCAGGCGCGCTCGTCCGCGCGGGTCGCGGCGTAGAAGCCGTTGCTCAGCAGGTCCTCGCCCTGGCGGCTCACGTTGTTGACGCAGCCGCGGGCGCAGTGGTGGTTCGTCATCACCAGGCCCTCGGCCGACACGAACGAGGCGGTGCAGCCCGGCTGGCGCAGCGCGGACTGGCGCACGTTCTCGAGCCAGACGGTGGAGGGGCGGAAGTTGTAGCGGGTGGCCCAGTACTCCAGCGGCGGCACGTCGAAGGTCCACATCTTGCCGGTCTCGAGACCGGGGTACTCGGGCGGGACCGCCTGCTGGGCACGGGTAGCGGGGGCCGCCAGGCCGAGCAGCAGGACCAGGGCGGCGAGGGACCTCGGCAGACGCATGGTGGTGCTCCTTCCGGGAGCGGCGCGGGACGCGCCGCGGGTCACTGCGAGCAGGTGGCGCTCACGGGCGGGGTGTTCTGACACCGGATGGACTCGTCCATGCCGCTGGCCAGCACGCCGCAGGCGGCGGTCTGGGCGCCATCCCGGGCTTCCTGCTCGGTCGCGCCGGCGCCCCTCGTGCAGCGCCGGACACCGTTGAACTCCACGCAGACCTCGCACTCGTGCTGCACCCGCGCCATGCTCGCGTACACCATCCATCCCATCATGGCGAGGACGGCGGCGGTCAGCACCCATTTGACGTTCCGGTTCACTGCGCCTCCGGGGCTAACCCTGAACCGCGCGGGCGAAAACCGCAAGCACGCGGGCGCGATGTTACCTTGTCCGCGCGCCATGGAAAGTAACCCCGAACCGGCCCGGCCGAGCGCCGAGGCCAGCCGCTTCCTCGTGCGGCTGGCGCGGGCGATGCACCAGTATGGAACGCCCGTTCACCAGATCGAGGAGGGTCTCGAGCTGCTGGCCCGAAGGCTGGGCATCCCGGCCCAGTTCTCGGCGGCGCCGACGAGCATCATCTTCTCGTTCGGCGGCCTGGCCGAGGAGCGCACGCACCTGCTCCGGCTGGAGCCGGGCGAGAACGACCTGGGCCGCCTGGTACGCACGGCCGACGTGGCCCGCCAGGTGGCGCACGGGGAGCTGTCCCCGGAGGCCGGGACGGCAGCGCTGGACGCGATCGCATCCGGTCCGTCCCGCTACGGGCCGCTCCTCTCCATCGCTGCGTTCGGGCTGGCGTCGGCCGCCTCGGCGCGGTTCCTGGGCGGCTCGCTGCGGGAGGTCGCGGCGGGCGGGTTCATCGGCCTGCTGCTCGGCGTGCTCGCGACGCAGGCGGCGCGGCAGGAGTGGGTCCGGCGGCTGTTCCTGCCGCTCGCGGCGACGGTCGCGGCGATACTCGCCGCCGTCCTGGAGCACGTGGCCGGCCCGCTGGCCCTCTCCATCGTGACCGTGGCGGGAATCATCATCCTCGTCCCCGGGCTGATGGTCACCACGGCGATCACGGAGCTGGCGAACCGGCACCTGGTGGCGGGCACCGCCCGGCTGGCGGGGGCGTTCGTGCAGTTCGTCATCCTCGCGTTCGGCGTCGCGCTCGGGACGCGGATCGTGGCCGTGCTGCTCGGCGTGCCGGTGCGCGAACCGCTGGCGCCGTCCCCGTTCGGATGGCCGGACTACGCGGCGCTGCTCGTCGCGCCGGTGGCACTCACGATCCTGCTGCGCGCGCCGCTCAAGGATGCGCCCTCGATCCTGCTGACGTGCCTGCTCGGCTACGCCGGCTCGCGCTACGGCGCGGCGTCGCTCGGCCCCGGCCTAGGGGTCTTCCTCGGTTCCCTGACGGTCGGCCTCGCGGGCACGGCGTACGCGGCCTTGCGGCACCGCCCGACGGCGGTGGTGCGGGTGCCGGGGATCCTGCTGCTGGTGCCGGGGAGCATCGGGTTCGCGGGCGTGACGGCGCTGATGGAGAACCGGATGGCGAGCGGGATGGAGACGCTGATCCGAATGGTGCTCATCGCGGTGGCGCTCTCGGCGGGGCTGCTGGTGGCGTCCGTGGTGCGGCCGGCGCGGATCGTGGACTGAGGCTCCCGATCATCCCTCCGCCCAGCGAAGCGACGGGGCGCCGTGCACGGCGCCCCGTCGTACCTCCGCCCCGTCCACGGCCGCCGGACTACATCCGCTGCACCGGGATGGCGACGCGGCTCCGCTCCCACTCCAGCACCAGCATGGCCCCGCGGCCCCGGAGCGGCTCCGCGCGGATGGTGAACTGCTCGATCGGCGCGGCGACGGCCTGCACCGGGACCCGCCCGCGGCCCACCTCCATCGCGCGCACGCTGTCGGTGTACGCCGACTCGTGACCCCACTGCATGTAGGAGCGGTTCACGATGACCTCCCACTCCCGCTCGCCGGGCACCGTGTAGAGCGAGTAGATGCCCGCAGGAACGTGCACGCCGGCCACCATCAGGTCTCCCGTCGCGATGAGCATCGTCGCCTCGTTGGCGCCGGTCCGCCAGAGGCGGCCGTACGGGATCGCCTCGCCGCCGATCATCGTCCGGCCGCGCGCCGACGGACGGCTGTAGCACACCTTCACGGCCGCGCCGCCCACCTGGAAGGAAACCGAGTCGCGCGGGCTCTGGCGCCGCTCGTCCGGCATGTTGATCGGCTGGGCGCGGCCGGGCATGGAGCTGCGGTTCCAGATGCACAGCGTGTCCACGGGGACGGGGGACGCGAGCGCCGCCGCCAGGAGCGTGATCACGAGCATGGGACCTCCTCGAGGTCGCGAGTGACGGTCACAGGAGCAGGCCGGCGATCGCCGCCGACAGCATGTTGGCCATGGTCGCCGCGATCATCGCCCGGAAGCCGAGCCGCGCCAAGTCGTGCTTGCGCGCCGGCGCCAGCGCCCCGATGCCGCCGAGCTGGATGCCCACCGAGCTGATGTTCGCGAAACCCGTCAGGGCGAACGACGCAATGGCCACCGAGCGGGGATCAAGCGCGTCACGGATCCGGCCGAGATCCGCGAAGGCGATGAACTCGTTGAGGACGGCGCGCGTGCCGATGAGCCCGCCCACCATGCCCGCGTCGTCCCAGTGGACGCCGAGCGCCCACGCCACCGGCCGGCAGATCCAGCCGAGCAGCGTCTGGAGGTTCTCCGGGAACCAGCCCGCGAGGCCGTGTGCCCAACCGAACACGCCGTTCACCAGCGCGACCAGCGCGATGAACGAGACCAGCATCGCGATGACGTTGAGGAACAGCGCCAGCCCGTCACTGGTGCCGCGCGAGGCGGCGTCCACCAGGTTCACGTCGGTCTTCTCGATGTGCAACTCGGTGCGGCCCATCGTCTCCGGCTGGCCGTCCTCCGGCTCCATGAGCTTGGCCAGCATGATGGACCCCGGCGCCGTCATCACCACCGCCGTCAGGATGTGGCGCGGCTCGATGCCGAAGGCGATGTACGCGGCCATGATGGAGCCTGACACCGACGCCATCCCCGAAGTCATGACGGTCATCAGCTCGGAACGCGTCATCGTCGCGAGGAACGGCCGCACGGTGAGCGGCGCCTCGGTCTGGCCCATGAAGACATTGGCGGCGGTCGCCGTCGCCTCCGCCCCGCTCGCCTTCATGAAGCTGCTCATCACGATCGCCATCCCGCGCACGACCAGGGGCATCACCCCCAGATAGTAGAGGATGGCGAACAGCGCGGAGACGTACATGATGGCCGGGAGCACCTGGAAGGCGAACGTCGCGACCGCGCTCCCCGCCGTGCCGATGGGGCCAAAGACGAACTCCGCGCCGGCCGAGGCGAAGCCGAGGATGCGGCGCACCACCTCACCGATGCCGCCGATGATCCGCTGCCCCACCGGCACCCGCAGCACGAACACCGCGAACACCAGCTGGAGCGCGCCGCCCCAGACCACCGTCTTCCAGTGGATGGCCTTTCGGTCCCGCGACATCCCGTAGCCGACGAGCAGGATGGCGGCGATACCGACCAGCGCCGCAAGGCGCTGCGGCAGGCTCACCGGCCGCGCGGCGCGCGGGGCCGGCGCGGGCGCGGCGGCCTGGACCGGCGCGGCGGGGGCCTCGGCCGCTGGGGCCGCCGCGCTATCGGCGCGCTGCGGCGCCATGGCGCTGTTCACCGCGCGCGAGGCGGCGGCCGGCACCGCCACGGCACCGAGCACGGCCAGCGCCACGACGGCGAAGGCGATGAGGGTGCGCCGCGAGGATTCTCGGGATGCGGTCATAGGGGCGGGAAGCTAGCTCACAAGCCGAGGGCCGTCACGTCCAGGACCAACAGCGCCGGCGAGGGCGGGTTCTTCGCCGCGAAGACGTACTGCCGGCCCCCGATCGCCGCGAAGGTCGCGGTGTGGACGCCGCTGCTCACCGGATGCCGGAACAGGAACGCTGGGCGGGCCGGATCGGCCGCCAGACTGTAGAAATAGATGCCTGCCCCGGACCCGTTCTCTGCGCTGAACATCAGCAGCTTCCCGTCGGCGCTGACCTCGACGTCGCTCACCGTGCCGACGCCCGGCACGACGATCGAGTCCACGAGCACCGGGAAGCCCCCCGCGTCGAGCCGCCAGACCTTGAGCGCGTTTCCCGGGTTCCCGCTTCGGGGGAAGCCGCCCCAGGTGCCGCTGTAGGCGTAGCCCCCGGCCACCCACTGGTCCGAGCCGAACCGCTCGGGGACGTTGTTCCCCCCGCCCAGCACGCTGAACGCACCGTTGTGGAGCCGGAGCTGCCAGAACCCGCTCAGCATGTCGGTCGCGTACAGCGAGCCGCCGGCGAGCTGGACGCCCCAGACGTAGGTGTTCCCAGGGCCGCCGGGCTGGATGCGCGCGATCTCGCGCGCGGCGAGGTTGCCGGTCAGCGTCCCCGACACGTCCAGCGCCACAACGCCGCCGTTGTAGTACGCCGCGTACAGCACCTCGGCCGCCTCGTCCACCCAGAAGTTGTGGGTGCCGGCGCCCGCCAGGTGGTATGAGGCGACCTCGATAGGGTTCTGGATGTTCGAGATGTCCACGACGTGGATGTCGCCGCTCGACGACGAGCCGATCGAGCCGGGCCCCTCCTGCCCCAGGAACACGTAGCGCTTCTGGCCGTTCGGCGCGTGGTACCACCAGGCGTTGTGGACCTGCGCGCCGCCGGCGACGCCGCTCGCCGCGGTCACGATGACGGAGATGAGGACCGGGTTCGACGGCGCCCCGCCGCGCCCGCCGCCCCCGACGTCGTAGACGAGCAGGCCGCTGTTCCACGCGCAGAGGAACGCCAGGCCGTCGCGCACGAACTGATCGTGGAGGCCGTAGTTCGCCGGCACCGGAAGCTGCGCCGCGACGACGACGCCGATGGTGGCGGTCGCCGTGAAGGTGGCGGGAGAGCCGGTGAGCCCTCCCGCCGTCGCGGTGACCGCGACGGCGCCCATGGCGGCGGGCGTGAGCGTCGCCCGCGCGCGGCCGTCGCTGCCCGTGGCCGCCTCGACGGGCGACAACGTCCCGGCGCCCGCGGTCACGGCCCACTCCACCGATACACCCGACACGCCGTTACCGAAGCCATCGGTGGCGCGCACGGTGAGGGGGACCGGGAGCGGCTGACCCGCGATCACCGTCTGCCCGTTCCCCAGCTCACGGACCAGCTGCGCGGCGGGCCCGGCCTGTGCGGTCGCGGTGAAGGAGACGGGCGAGCCCACAGCTCCGGCCAGCGCCGCGCTCGCCGCCACGGGTCCCGCTGTGGTCCCCAGCGTCAAGGTCGCCGTCGCGACGCCGTCCGGTCCGGAGGTCGAGGTGGCGGGCACGGTGCCGCCGGTCGCCGTCCACGCGACCGTGACACCAGAGACCAGCTCCCCGGCGGCATCACGCACGGTGACCGCGAGGGGCACCGCCAGAGCGGTCCCCACTAGGCCCGACTGCCCGTCCCCGCCCGACTTCTCCAGGGCGAGGCCGCCCGGCGCCGCCGCCTCTCCACCGCACGCGACGATGGCGACGGGGACGAGGAGGCCCAGCCGGCGGACGGCGCGTCGGATCACTCGTGATGCCCCTGCGACGAGGGAAGGTCGTCGTCGGTCGCCACGCCGTAGCGCCCCATCCGGTGGAGCGCGGCGCCGCCCGCGACCCGCAGTGCTACGCTCAGCGTCCAGATCGTGTGCCCTCCGTAGAAGACCGCCGGGTCGAACACCCCGCCCGCGACGCTCCGCGCCCGCGCAAAGGACCCTTCGACCAGCGCCTCCGTGCGCACCGGCCATCCCGCGGGCCCCAACTGCCGTCCGTACCCCGCGGTCAGGATGGTCCAGCGCGTGATGCCGAGGTTCGAGTTCTCGAGGTGCGGGCGCAGCGAGCGATACGGGTTGTCCGAGAGCCGCTCCTCCTCGGGGCGCTCGGTGCGCTCGACGCGCAGGTACGGCCGGTGGCCCGCCGCCGCCCACTCCGCCTCCGCCAGGACCGAGCGGTACTCGAAGAAGCCGTTCAGCTCGGAGTTGGAGGACCACTCGACCAGGGTGCCGAGGGTCCCGGCCGCGACCGGGCGGACCAGTCGGGCCGACGCGCTCCACTTCACATGCTCGGGCCCCACGCCGGCGCGGAACTCCGGCGAGAGCACCGACGCGTGCGACGCCTGGAACTCGAGTCCGGCCCGCGGCCGCACCGTCACCCGGGCCGACCACGAGTCGCCGACGCGGTCCCACTTCGGCCACTGGCCCGGCCGCTCCGGTTCGTCGCCGTTGAAGATCCCGGCTTCGACGGTGACGGCGCCGTGCCGCACCGCCGCGCTGACGACCGCGCGCTCCAGCACCTGGCTCCAGTGGTGGTTCACCGGGTACCGCAGGGCCGGGCGGGCCATCGGGTCGTCCGTGCCGAACGGCGCGAACCCCTTCCCCGCGCTCACGGACCAAGAGAGTGAAGCGGAGAGCGGTACGGCGTCCGTCACGGTCACCATCAGCTCATGCGCCGTCGTGTGCGGGTGCCGGCGGTCGACGTACCCTTCGCCCCAGACGCCAGGGGCGATTTGCCCGCGGCGGATGGTCCACGCCTCGCCGTTGAGCATGGCGTGCAGGCGCACCCGCCCACCCCACGCCTCCGCCGACGCGAAGATGATCGGCTCGACGGCGCGCAGCTCCGTGACCGTCCCCCCGCCGGGCGTGCCGTCGGCGTGCGCCCCGACGGCGGTCACGCGCGCACCGACGGTCATCTGCGCCGGCAGCGTCCGGCCCAGAACCGCGAGCATCGCGACCAGCGCGACCAGCCTCAGGCGGCGAGGCTCCGCAACACGCCGGCGTCCAGCCGATGGCCGCCGTCGAAGCGCACGACGGGCACGTCGAGACTGAGCTGCGCGAAGTGCGCGTCCGCGGCGGCGACGACCTCCGGCGCGGCGAGGTGGTCGCGCACGCCGTGGACGCGCACCAGCCGCATGGCCCGGAGCG
>CAYLJK010000092.1:0-8372 GCA_964383975.1 uncultured Gemmatimonadales bacterium
CGCGGTCAATCCACCCGCGCCCCCGACACCTTCACCGCCTCCCGGTACTTGTCGGGGATGCCGCCCGGGATGGTCACCTTCACATCGAAGCGGCCGAGACGGTGCTGGACGGCCGCGCCGATGGCGACGACCTCGACTCTCATCCCGGCCGCATCGAGCCCGCGCGTCACCAGGAACTGCTGGACGAAGAGCGCGACGCAGGTGCCGAGCGAGGCGGGTACCAGCTCCAGCGGCATCGGGGCGCTGTCCTGGCCGCCCGCCTGCCGAGGCTGGTCCACCGTCACCTTGTGCCCGCGGACGTCGGCGGTGAACCGCGCGCCGCCGTCCCATGTCACGGTGATGGGCCTCATGCCGACGCCACCGCGTCGAGGTGCTTGTCGAGCATCTCGCCGAAGAACGACTGCGGGGCCATCCCCAGCACGCCGTCCACCACCTCTCCGCCCTTGAAGAGCGCGATCGTGGGGATGCTGCGGATGCCGTACATCTCGGCGGTCCGCGGGTTCTCGTCCACGTTGAGCTTCACGACGCGGACGCGGCCCTGGTACTGCTCGGCCACCTTCTCCAGCGTGGGCGCCACGGCGAGGCAGGGGCCGCACCACGGCGCCCAGAAGTCCACGAGGATCGGGCTCTCGGCCCTGAGGACGTCCTGCTCGAAGGTGGCGTCGGTCACCGCGCTGACGAACTTCATGCTTCCTCCTTGCGTCCCGCGCTCAGCCAACCGACCGGCCGCCGCGCGCGGGCACGTGACAGTGTCTGAGACAGTCGAGCACCCGGACCACCCGCTCGTCGGCGACCTGATAGAAGACGCTCGTCCCTTCCCGCCGGCTGCTCAGGATCCCGGCGGCCCGCATCTTCGCGAGCTGCTGCGAGACGATGGCCTGCGGGGACCGCAGCCGGACCACCAGGTCCCCCACGCTCCGCTCTCCCGCCTCCAGGCACTCCACGATGCGCAGGCGCACCGGGTGGCCGAGGACGCGGATCATCGCCGCGGCATCGGCCAGCATGCCGGGGTCGAGCGGGGCCTGCTGGGCGGTCACCATGGTAAGATAGTAATATATCGCTATTGCTATGTCAAGGGCCCCAACGACCCGGCATTCGGGATCGGAACGCCCGAGCCCCGATTCACGACTCCCGACTCCCGGTCCGGCCCGTCTTGACCTCCACCGCGCCCATCAGCGCGAACCCGCGGATGATCAGCGTGCGGGCGCCGGGCTTCGCGGGGCCCTTGGTGCGGTTCGCGATGCCGCCGAGGAGGCCGGTGCCGCTGACCTCCACCTCGAGGTCGGGGGGCACGATGATGCTGATGCCACCCATGATGGCCACGGCGCGCACGACGGTGACGTCCGCGGTGAGTTCGGCCTGGCGGAAGTCCAGCTCGGCGCCGCCCCACCAGGCGAGCGCCCGGTGGCGTGGCGCCACCTTCCAGACGCCCTTCCGCGCGGTGCCACCCATGAACGCGAGCGTGCCGCGGGAGCCGGCCGCCGCTCGGCGCACGGGCACCTTCGCGACCACCGCCGGCACGGCCACGGCGCGGTTCTCCAGATCGTCCACCAGCGCGTCCAGCTCGCCGAGTGTCTGCACCCGGACGGCGAGGTCCATCCGCCGCTCGAGCTCCTCGAGCTCGAGGCGACCCGCCGCGAAGTGATCGGAGAGCTGCTGGATGACGCGGTCCCGGCGGTCGGGGTCGGGAAGGCGCAGGGAGGGAAGGTCGGGGTCGGGCATGCCTACAATAGGCGGTAGGCAATGGGCATTAGGCAATGGACCGGGAATCGGGAGCAGCCGGCGCACCGCAGCGGTTCCGGCATCAGTTCTTCGTCGTGTGATCCCGATGCGCCATCCCCGAATCCCGATCGTCGCCTCCGACCCTCCCCAGCGTCCCGAGTTGCGCGATGTCCCGTGGGAAGAACAGGGCGACGGTCCAGTCGAGCACCACGCGGACCTTGCGTGCGAGCGTGGGGAGCTGGAGCAGGTGATAGGTCCGCACCAGCCACCAGGCCAGGAAGCCGCGGACGGGCACGCCGAGGAGGCGGCCGGCGCCGTCGTGGTGGCCCAGCCCCGCCAGCATGCCGAGGTTGCCGTGGGCGAACGGCCGCTCGGTGCCTCCCTCCAGCGCCGCCGCGAGGTTGCGGGCGAGTGTCCGCGCCTGTCGGAGCACGTGCTGCGCCGTCTGTGGTGCCGGCTGGCCGCCGGCCTTCGCATCCGGCACTGCGGCGCTGTCACCGAGCGCCCAGACGCCGTCGAGCCCCGGTACGCGCAGTTCGGGGGTCGTGAGCAGGCGCCCCCGCGCATCCCTGGCAGCGGGCAGGTCCTCCACGAGCGGATTCGCCACGACGCCGGCCGTCCACACGACGGTCCGGGTCGGGATCACCGTGCCGTCGGCGAGCTCGACCTCCCGCTCCCGCACCGCGGCGAGCGTACTCGGCGCGCGGATCTCGATGCCCTTGCCGATCAGGCGCCGCTGTACCCCGCGGGCGAAGTCGTCGCCCAGGTCGCGCAGGATGGTGTGGCCGGCCTCGAGGACGACGAACCGCAGCTCCTCCGCGCGGATCGAGGGGTAGTAGCGTCGCGCGTCGTGCGCCATGGCGTGCAGTTCCGCGGCCGCCTCCACGCCGGCGTAGCCCCCGCCGACGAAAACGAGCGTCAGCAGGGCGGCGCGCACCCGCGGGTCGCTCGCTTGCTCGGCGCGCTCGAGGTGCTCCAGCACCCGGTTGCGCAGAAAGATCGCCTCAGCCAGCGTCTTGAAGCCGATGGCACGCTCACGGAGACCCGGGACCGAAGCGGGCATCCGCGTGACGGCGCCCGGCGCCAGCACCAGGTGCTCGTACGGCAGGACCAGCGGCGGCGCGTCGGCCACCCCCACCCGCACGGACTTCCCCGCCGTGTCGAGCCGGGTGACCGTGCCGAGCACGACCCGCGTGTGCGACAGCGACGAGCGCAGCGGCACCACGAGGTGCCGCGGTTCCAGCGACCCCGCCGCCGCCTCCGGCAGCAGCGGCGTGTAGAGGAGGTAGTTGTCGCGGGAGACGAGCGTCACCTCGTGGCGGCCGCGCAGCCGCCGCTCAAGGCCCAGCGCCGCGTAGAATCCGCCGAACCCCCCGCCGACGATGACGATCCGCTGTCCCATTACGGTGCCTGGTCCGCGGCCACTCCCCGTTCGCCGCGGCTGTCCGCCTGCCATCGCGGAGGCCCGAGTCCCGATTCCCGGCTTCCCGGCCTCATGTCACCGCGTACTCCGGCCCGCTCCCGCCCTCCGGCGGCGTGAACCGCCCACCCTTCGCCGAGATGGCCCCGCACTGCACGCAGTTCGGCGGATTCACGCGCAGCCGCCGCACGCCGTCACTCCCGGTGTGCCACTCGTACACGCCGGCCGGGCACATGTGGATCCACGTCTCGGCGATCTCCGGCGGGACGTCGCTCCGCAGGTGCAGGTGGTTCGGCTGATCGTCGCGCGTGCGGTTCCCGCTCGCGTACACGCTCGACAGCTTGTCGAAGGTAAGCACGCCGTCCGGCTTCACGGGGGTGCGTCCGCCGTCGAACATCTCCTGCTCGTCGTCCCGCACGGTCCGGAAGCGGCCGCCCGGCACCCGACCGCCGGTGAACGCCATGAGGCCCGCCAGCGCGCCGCCCGCCGCGAAGCCGAGCTCGAAGACCTGGCGCATGTTCCGCACCCGCTGGAGGTCCGACCAGATGAAGCTGGACCGCACCGCATGCTCGTAGGCGTCCACCACGGCCGCCGAGCGCGGGTCCTCGCCCCGGCGCAGCGCCGCGACGAGCGCCTCGGCGGCGAGGATGCCCGACCACATCGCGTAGTGCGTTCCCTTGAGCGCGGGGACATTGACGAACCCCGCGCCGTCCCCCGTGAACAGCGCGCCGGGGACGCCGAGCCGGCGCGGCAGGGCGTGGAACCCGCCCTCCGGGATCGTCTTCGCTCCCCAGCCGTGCTCGTTCCGCTTCCCGCCGCGCAGGTACTGTCGCACCAGCGGGTGGAGTTTGAACGCCTGGAGCAGGTCGTGGACCGAGAGCGTGGCATCCGCGTGGTCGAGCCCCACCACGATGCCGATGGACACCTGGTCCGCGCCGAGCGGATAGATCCACCCGCCCCCGAACTCGTGATACCGCCGACCGATCCGGAGCGGCCAGCCCATGGTGTGGATGACGCGGTCCAGCCCGTGTCCAGGGACGTCCCAGACCTCCTTCACCCCCAGCGCGTGGATCTGCGGGTTCGCGCCCCCGAGGCCGAAGTGCTCGATCAGCGGAGCGGTGAGGTGTGCCAGGACGCCCTCGGCGAGGACGGTGATGCCCGCCTGGAGCTGCACTCCTGGCTCGTGGTTCGGCAGCGGCGTGCCGTCGCGGCCCAGGCCCTTGTCGGCGGTGCGCACCCCGTACACGGCACCGTCCTTCACGAGCACCTGCGCCGCCGTGGTCTCGTTCAGCAGCACCACGCCCGCCGCCTCGGCGCGTTCACCGAGCCACCGGCCGACCTCGGCGATGGACGCGGTGAAGTTGCCGGCGTTGTGCATCTGCGGCGGGACCAGAGGGACCCGCAGGGCGCGGCGCTCGGTGAGGAAGTAGAGCGCCTCGCCGCGCACCCGCTCGCGGAAGGGCAGCTCGGCGTCCGGCAGGTCGGGGAACAGGTGCCGGAACGCGATGGGGTTGATGACCGCCCCCGAGACCAGGTGCGCTCCGGGGTGCTTCCCCTTCTCGACCACGGCGACGGGCACGTCGCCGAGGCGCTCCTGGACGTCGGGTGCATCGGCGAGCAGTTGTGCGAGCCGGATCGCGCCGGCGAGCCCCGCGGGCCCGCCGCCCACGAATAGCGCCCCGACCTCGATCACCTCGTCGGAGGGCGGCGCGGGCTCCGTTAGGAACGCGCTCGCGGGGAGCTTCGGGGCGTAGTGCGCCGGGACGCGGGACACGGGGTGCTCCGATTGGCTGATGTGGCGGGAAAAGTACATCGGGAGATGGGGGCTTGGGGGCAGCCCGGTTTTCGCTCCGCGGCGTCCGTGGCCATATTCCCCCCATGTCTGATCAGGGAGACCCCGGCAGCGCCCTGCGCGCGGGCTGGCACCGCTCGCTCGAGGCCTGCTCCTCCTTCGAGCCGCTCCCTCTGTACCGGCGCGTGTGGCGCCGGCACCACTGGAAGCTGATCGCCCTGGCGTTCCTCCTCCTGGAGGTCCTGACGCTCGGTGTGATGGGCGGCACGATCGGCGTCAAGTTCTGAGCCCGCCGCGGCACGGCGGGCCATCGCCCCGAACCTTCGCAGGACCGGTCCCGATGCGCGCGTCCTCTCTCGTCCGGCTGTTCGCTGCGGTGCTCGTCGCCGCTGCGCCGGCGATCTCCCCCGCCGCTGCGCAGGAACGCTATCGGACGCCGCCGCAGGCGGTCGTGAGCATCCTCGACGCGCCGCTTCTGCCGGCGGTGAGCGTGAGTCCCGACCGCGCCTGGCTCGTGCTCGCCGATCGCGCCAGCATGCCCACGATCGCCGAGCTGGCGCAGCCGATGCTGCGCCTGGCAGGGGACCGGATCAACCCGGCGACCAACGGACCGTTCCGCGCGATGACCTTCACGAGCCTGCGTTTCATACAGGTCGCGGACGGAGCCGAGCGCCTCGTGCGCATGCCGCCGGGCGCGAAGCTGGGGATGCCGATGTGGTCGCCGGACGGGCGGCTGGTCGCCTTCACCGTCACCGGGGCCGGCGGGATCGCGCTGTGGGCCGCGGCGGTCGAGACGGGAGAGGCGTGGGCCGTCACCGAGCCTGTGCTGAACGCGGCGCTGGGCGCGCCGTGCACCTGGATGCCGGACGCGATGCAGATGATCTGCACCTTCACCGACGCGGACCGCGGGGCGCCGCCCCCGGCTCCAGCCGCGCCGGGGGGGCCGAACGTGCAGAGCGCGGACGGGCGTCCCGCCCCGGTCCGCACCTACCAGGACCTCCTCGAGACCCCGCACGACGAGGTGCTGTTCACGTACTACGCGACTTCGCGGCTCGTTCGCGTGCACGTGCGGACGCGCGACGTGAGGGTGCTCAGCGAGCCGGCGATCGTCGCGGATGCCTCGCCCTCGCCGGACGGCCGGTTCCTGCTGGTGCAACGCGTCCAACGGCCGTTCTCCTACAGCGTCCCGTGGCCGCTCTTCCCGGTGACCATCGACGTCTGGGACCGGGACGGCCGACCGGTGCGTCGCATCGCGGAACTCCCGCTCGGCGACCGCATCCCGACACGTGGCGTACGGGTCGGCCCGCGCAACGTGCAGTGGGTTCCGACGCGGCCGGCCACCGTGGTCTGGACCGAGGCGCTGGACGGCGGGGATCCCCGCGCCCCGGCGGCGCATCGTGACCGCGTGGTCATCGCCGAAGCGGCGGCCGGCGAAGCCGTGGAGCTGGGCCGCACCGAGTGGCGGTCCGGAGGGGTGATGTGGGGCGAGCGGGACGGCCTGGCGCTGCTCACCGAGTTCGACCGCGCGTCGCGGCGCACCCGCACCTGGATTCTGGACGCGACGCGCCCCGGTACGCCGCCGCGGAAGTTGTTCGACCGCTCGTCGGAGGACGCCTTCGGGGACCCGTGCCGCCCGGTCCTGCGGCCCAACGCGGCCGGCCGCCCGGTCCTGCTCCAGCCACCCGATGCTCGCGCGATCTACCTCAGCGGCATGGGCGCGAGCCCCGAGGGCGACCGTCCCTTCCTGGACCGGCTGGATCTGCGGACGCTCCAGACGCAGCGGCTCTTCCGTGCGGCCGACCCGTGGTACGAGTCGGTGGTCGCGGTGCTGGACCCGGCGGGGACGCGGATCCTGACCACGCGCGAATCGCCGTCCGAACCGCCGAACTACGTGGTCCGCGAGCTGGGGCGGCGGCCCACGGCGCGCGCGCTGACGGCGTTCGCGGACCCGGCCCCGCAGCTGCGCGCGGTCCGCAAGGAGCTCGTGACGCACCGGCGCGCCGACGGCGTGCAGCTCTCCGGCACCCTCTATCTGCCGGCGGACCACCAGCCGGGGACACGACTGCCGCTGATCCTGTGGGTCTACCCGGCGGAGTTCGGCACGGCCGACGCGGCGGGACAGGTGCGCGGTTCGCCCAATCGCTTCACGCGTATCGCCGGCGCCTCGCACCTCTTCCTGCTGACCCAGGGCTACGCGGTGCTCGACAACCCGAGTCTCCCCGTCGTGGGCGGCGACTCGGCCAACGACAGCTACGTCCCGCAGGTCGTCGCCGGGGCCCGCGCGTGGATCGAGAAGATGGTGGAGGTAGGGGTTTCGGACGGCCGGCGCGTCGGGGTGGGCGGGCACAGTTACGGGGCGTTCACGACCGCCAACCTGCTCGCGCACTCGGACCTCTTCCGGACCGGCATCGCGCGCAGCGGCGCCTACAACCGCACGCTCACCCCGTTCGGCTTCCAGAACGAGGACCGGACGTACTGGCAGGCGCGGGACGTGTACCTGGCGATGTCGCCGTTCAACCAGGCCGACCGGATCAACGAGCCGATCCTGCTCATGCACGGCGAGGCCGACGACAACATGGGGACGTTTCCCATCCAGTCGGACCGGATGTTCGCGGCGCTCAAGGGCCTCGGCGCACGCGCGGAGCTGGTGACCTACCCGCACGAGGCGCACGGCTACGCCGCCCGCGAGACGATCCTGGACTGCGTCGCGCGGATGATCGACTGGTTCGACCGCTACGTGAAACCCGAGGCTGCCCCGCCGCGGGCGGCGTTCCCGTGACGAGGTGGCTGCCGTCCCGATGAGTGTGAACTCCTTCGGCGCCCGCGCGAGCCTGCGCGTCGGCGACCGCCGCTACGATGTCTACCGCCTCGATGCCCTGGCCCGGAGCGGCCTGGACGTGGACCGGCTCCCGTTCTCGCTGCGCGTCCTCCTCGAGAACTTGCTGCGCACGGAGGACGGCCTCTCGGTGCGCGCGGAGGACATCCTGGCGCTGGCGCGCTGGGAGCCGGCGGCGGCGCCCGCGCACGAGATCGCCTTCATGCCGGCACGCGTCCTCATGCAGGACTTCACCGGCGTCCCCGCCGTCGTGGACCTCGCCTCGATGCGCGACGCGATGCGCGAGCTGGGCGGCGACCCGGCCCGCATCAACCCGCTGCTGCCCGCGGAGCTGGTCATCGACCACTCGGTGCAGGTGGACGCGTTCGGCACGCGCATGGCGTTCGCGGAGAACGCGGAGCTGGAGTACGCCCGCAACCGCGAGCGCTACGCCTTCCTGCGCTGGGGTCAGCAGGCGTTCCGGAACTTCAGCGTCGTGCCGCCCGAGACCGGGATCGTGCACCAGGTGAACCTGGAGTACCTGGCGCGCGTCGTGTTCACCACGGAGGGGGACGTCCCGCTCGCCTACCCCGACACCCTCGTCGGCACCGACTCGCACACCA
>CAYLJK010000093.1:0-8283 GCA_964383975.1 uncultured Gemmatimonadales bacterium
ATGGACTTCACCACGTAGCGCGCGTCCTCCGAGAGCCGGCGCTCCTGCACCACCCGCCGACGGCCGACCGCGCGCTCGTCGCGCGCCACCAGTGTCGAGCGGACCTGCGGCGCGTTGAGGTAGTCGAGCACGAACCCGCCGCCGGGCCGCAGCACCCGCGCCACCTCGGCGAGCACCGCTTCGTGCTCCGCGTCGCCGTCGAAATAGCCGAAGCTCGTGAACAGGTTCACCACGACATCGAAGCTCCCCGCCCGTAGCGGGACGACCCGCATGTCCGCGCGAACCAGGCGCGCGGGGGAGCGGCGCCGGGCGCCCAGCAGCAGCGGGATGGACAGGTCCAGCCCCACCACCATCGCCCCGCACCGGGCGAACGCGGCCGCGTGGCGTCCCGCGCCGCAGGCCAGGTCCAGCACCCGGTCCCCCGGCCGGCACACGCCGCGCGCGGTGAGGAGCGCCACCACGCGCTCGGCCTCGCGGTCATCGCGATGCGGGTAGAGGTCGAGGTACTCCTCGCCGAACCAGTGCTCGAACCACTGCGTCACGCCGATCGGTCCCCGATGACCTCGGCCTCGAAGGCGTCGAGCCGGGTCCCGGCCTGGCGCCAGGCGTCGGGCGCGAGTCCGGCCTTGCGGCACGTCATGGCCAGAAACGTCTCCCGGTCCCACCCGTACTCCCTGGCCACCTGCGGGAGGAGCACGCCCTGGTGCGCGCCACGCGTCACGATGAGTCCGTGCCGCCCCGGCTCGACGGCCTCGGCGCGGATGGGTGCCGGCCGGCTCAGCACGGAAACCTCGACTTCGAGACCGTCCAGTTCGTCGGCGGCGAGCGGCGGGAAGCGAGGATCGTCCCGGGCGGCGGCGATCGCCATGTCACGCACCAGTTCGTCCAGCGGACCGTCCGAGATTAGCCGCCCGATGCACCCTCGCAGCGCCCCGCCGCGGCGCAGTGTCACGAACGCCCCTCGGCCCGTCACCGCCACGCCGGGCAGGTCCGGGGCCGGCGCGCCGCGCGCCCACGCTGCCACGGTGTCCCGGGCCAGCGCGAGCAGCGCGGCGGCGGCGGACGGATCGAGGGGCGGGATCAGGCGTACAGACCGCGGAGCCGGTGCACCACCGCGACCCGGTCGATCGCCAGCGTGTAGGCCGCGATGCGCATGTCCACCCCGTACTTCTTCGAGGTCTCGAGCACGTCGTTGAAGCTCCGGACCATGATCGCCTGTAGGCGCCGGTTGACCGTCTCCTCGTCCCAGAAGTAGCCCGCCCGGTCCTGCACCCACTCGAAGTAGCTGACGGTCACGCCGCCGGCGTTCGCGAGGATGTCCGGCACGACGAAGACCCCCTTGCGGTCCAGGATCTCGTCGGCGCTCGCGGCGGTCGGCCCGTTCGCCCCCTCGACGATCACCCGCGCCTTGATGCGGTCCGCGTTCTCGGCGGTGATGACGTTCTCGAGCGCCGCCGGCAGGAGCACGTCGCAGTCCAGTTCGAGCAGCTGCGCGTTGGTGACCGACTCGGCCTTCGGATAGCCGCTCAGGTAGGAGTGCTTCGCGCGCCACGCCAGGAGGTCCCGGACGTCGAGCCCCTTGGCGTTGTACAGCCCGCCCCGCACGTCGCTGACGCCGACGATCGTGAACCCCTCCTGCTGCATCAGCTCGGCCGCGACGGAGCCGACGTTGCCGAAGCCCTGCACCACGACGCGGCAACCCTTGACCGGCATCCCGAGGTGCTGCAGCGCCTCCTTCGCCACGACGAGGCAGCCACGGCCGGTCGCCTCACGGCGGCCCTGCGACCCACCCATCTCGACCGGCTTGCCGGTGACCACGGCGGTCACGGTGTGCAAGTGGTGCATGGAGTACGTGTCCATGAGCCACGCCATCACCCGCTCGTTGGTGTTCACATCCGGGGCCGGGACGTCCGAGTCCGGGCCGAGGACGGAGATGATCCCGGCGGTGTAGCGCCGCGTCAACCGCGCCAGCTCGCCCGGCGACAGCGTCAGCGGGTCGCACACCACACCACCTTTCGCCCCGCCGAAGGGGATGTTGACCACGGCGCACTTCCACGCCATCCAGGCCGCGAGGGCCGTCACCTCGTCGAGCGTGACCGCCTTGTCGAAGCGGATGCCGCCCTTCCCCGGACCGCGTGCGGTGTTGTACAGCACGCGGTAGCCGGTGTACACCTCGATCTGGCCGTTGTCGAGGTGCACCGGCACCGAGACGGTGATCTGCTTCTCCGGATGGCGGAGGACTTTGTAGAGCCCCGGATCGAGGTTGAGAAGGCGGGCGGCCTCATCGAACCGCTCCATCATCGCCTCGAAGGGGTTCTCGCCGCCGAAGAAGACCGGCTTTTCGGGGCGGATGTACTGCGTGATATCGGTCATCTGATTGCTCCCGGGCGGCCCGGCCGCCCCGGTTGGAGGTCACGCGCCGCGGCCGCGACGCGGTCGAGAAGGGCGCCGAGGTCGCCGGCACCGCTCGTAATCTGTACCGCCAGCATCGCCACCAGACAGGGCGGTGCGCCGGTCGGCCAGAGGCCCCGCAGCTTGACGCCGTCCTTCGCGGTCGTGACCACCACTCCCGCCGGTCCGGCCCGCCGCGCCAGGGCCTCCGCGTCCCCGGGCCCGTACGCGTGATGGTCGCCGAACGCCACGAGTTCCACGTCGGCGCCGAGCGCGGTGAGCTGCGCGGCGAACGCCTCCGGCTGGCCGATGCCGCATGCGGCGACCACGCGGCGTCCGCGCAGGCTCTCCGGCGGCGACGGCGCGCCCGAGGTCAGGTCCCGGAGCTCGGCCGGCGCGAGTTCCGCGACGGCGCTCCGACCCGTGCGCGCGAGCGGCGCCAGGCGGTCGGCGAGCGCCGCCGCCGGGGCCGCTCCGGCGGCCTTGCGGGTCACGATGACGAGATCGGCGCGGCGCAGCGCGCCCAGGCCCTCGCGCCACGGCCCCGCCGGAAGAGGGAAGCGGATCGCCGACCACCCGTCGGCGCTCACCAGCGCCAGCATCACGTCCACCGCGACGCGTCGGTGCTGGAGGCAGTCGTCGAGCACGAGCACCGACGCCCCGCGTGCCGCGGCGCGCTCGGCCGCCCGGAAGCGGTCCGGGTCCGTCTCCACCAGGCGACCGGCGATCTCACGATGCTCCTCGGCCTCGTCGCCACCGTATCCTCGCAGGATGACCGCCGCTCGCGCGCCCCGGCGCTCCAGCTCGGAGGCCACGAACGCCGACACGGGCGTCTTCCCGCTGCCCCCCGCCACCAGGTTGCCGACGCCGACCGACGGGAGCGGCAGCCGCGCGGCGGCGCGCAGGCCGCCGTCGTAGGCCGCGTTCCGCATGAGCACCGCGCCGCGATACAGCCCCGCCGCCGGCAGGAGCAGAGCGCGCGCCGTGCCTGCCCACCACGCGCCGGAGGTCCACAGGTGGTGTGCCGACCGTGCCAGCATGGTCATCGCGGCAGAAGCTCCGCGGCCAGCGCCGCCGCCCGCACCGCCGCGCCCGGGCCGCCAAGTCGGCGCCGTACCTCCGCGATCCCCTCCAGCTGTGCCGCCCGCTCCGGCGACGCCGGTTCGAGGAGCGGCAGCACGGCGTCCGCCAGCGCCTCCGGCGTGGCCCGCTCTTGGATCAGCTCCGGCGCGACCGCCCGGCCCGCGACCAGGTTGACGAGTCCCACCCACGGCACGCGCACCAGGCGGCGCGCGAGCCGGTAGTTGAGCGGGTGCATCCGGTAGGCGATGACCTGCGGCACACCGGCCAGCGCCGCCTCCAGCGTGGTCGTCCCCGACTTGGAGAGCGCCGCGTCCGCGGCGGCGAAGCAGTCGTGCGGACGGTCCCTGACGTTCCGGATCCCCCCCGCGTCCGGATACGCACCCGCCCGCGTCGCGGCGACCACGCACTGCACGTCCGGCCGCGCCGCCACGACACGCCGCGCCGCGTCGCGGAACACCGGCCAAAGCCGCCGCGTTTCCTGCCCGCGGCTCCCCGGAAAGAGGCCGAGGACCGGACGCGCGGGATCGAGCCCGAGGGCCGCCTTCACCGCCGCGCGGTCCGCGGGGGCCGGGTGGTCGAGCAGCGGGTGACCCACGAAGGTCGCCGCCACCCCGCGCTCGCGGAAAAATGCCTCCTCGAACGGGAGGATCACGGCCAGGCGCGAGACGTCCCGCGCGAGCCGCTTCACGCGGCTCTCGTGCCACGCCCACAGCTGCGGCGCGATGTAGTACAGGACCGGCACGCCGTGTCGGCGGGCCGCGCTCGCGACGCGCAAGTGGAACCCGGGGTAGTCCACGAGGATGACGAGGTGGACGGCGCCGCTCGCCAGCCGCCGCTCGATCATCCGGAGCAACCGCCAGTGGGCGGGCAGCTTCCTCAGGATCTCGACGAAGCCGATGACCGTGAGGTCCTCGATGCGCGCCAGGAGGTCCGCACCGGCGCGCGCAAGCGCCGGCCCGCCGACGCCCTCGATGCCCAGTCCCGGAACGGTCGCGCGCAGGGCCTCGACGAGCGCCGCCGCGTGGGCGTCCCCCGACGGCTCCCCCGCCGAGACGAGGACGCGGGTGCTCACACGGCGGCCCGCGCCGCGGGCCCCATCGCCTCCATCACCCGGAAGGCGAGCCGGAGCGCCTCCAGCCCGTCCTGGCCGGAGACGACCACCGGCTCCTCGCCGCGCACGGCGCGCACGAAGCTCGCCAGCTCAAGCGCCAGGGGCTCGCCGGCGGGTGCCTCGAGCGGGACCGCCTCGACCACGCTGGCGAGGTCCGGGGCAGGCACCGTGGCGAGGATGCGGGCGGCATCGGGCCGTAGCCGCAGGAACTCGCCCGTGCCGGCCGCGAGGTCGAGCGACAGGTACCCGGTCGGCTGGAAGATGCGGAGCTTCCGCACTCGCTCGCGGGCCATCCGGCTCGCCGTCAGGTTGGCCACCGCGCCGCTCGCGAACTCGATGCGGGCGGTCGCGATGTCCACCGACGGCGTCAGCACCCCGATCCCCGACGCCCGCACGTCGGTCACCGGCTCCCGCACCAGCGAGCGGACCAGGTCGAGATCGTGGATCATCAGGTCCAGGATGACCGCCACGTCGCTCCCGCGGACGCCGAACGGCGCCACTCGGTCCGATTCCAGGTAGCGGGGCCGGTGCAGGTGGGGCGCGGCCGCTCGGATCGCGCGGTTGAAGCGCTCGACGTGACCGACCTGGAGGACCGCCTCCGCCGCCGCGGCCGCGTCCACCAGCGCCTCGGCCTCGGCGATCGTCGCGGCGAGCGGCTTCTCGACCAGCAGGTGCCGTCCCCGCGCGAGCGCCGCCAGCCCCACGGCGTGGTGGGCCGGGGTCGGCACCACGACCGACAGGGCCGCCACGTCGTCGAGTAGCGCGTCCAGCGACGGGTACGCCCGCGTGCCCAGCTCCGCGGCGACCTCCCGCGCGCGCTGCTGCCGCGTGTCGAAGATCCCCGCGAGGCGGACGCCGGGGAGGGTACGGTACAGGCGCGCGTGGTGGAAGCCGAGGCTCCCCACGCCGACGACGCCGACGGCCAGCTCCGTGCTCACACCGCCACCCCCCGCTCCGCCGCGCGGATGAACTCGACGAACGCCTGCACCTCGGGCCGCGGCGACAGCTCCCCGGCCCGGTCGAGGGCCTGCCCGATGTTGAGCCGCGACCGGTAGAAGAGCCGGTAGGCGGCCGTCAGGTCGGCGATCACCTCCGGCGCGAAGCCGCCGCGCTCGAGCCCGATGCGGTTGAGCCCGAGGACATGGTCGCCGTCGGTACGGCAGTACGGCGGAATGTCCTTGCGCACCGCCGAGTGCCCTCCGACGTACGCGTACGTGCCGATGCGCAGGAACTGCGCGATCCCCACCATCCCGTTGATGATGGCGCGCTCTCCGATCGTCACGTGGCCCGCGACGCCGGTGCTGCTCGAGAGCACCACCCCGTCGCCCACGTGGCAGTCGTGCCCGAGGTGCACGTACGACATCAGGAGGCACCCGGCACCCACCGTCGTGCGGAACGACTGCGTCGTGCCGCGGTTCACCGTCACGAACTCGCGGATGACGGTCCCGTCGCCGATCTCCGCCCAGGTCTCCTCGCCCCGGTACTTGAGGTCTTGCGGGTCCCCGCCGACCACGGCGCCGATGCCGACCCGGCAGCGCGCGCCCATCCGCACGTTGCGCTCCAGGACGGCGTGCGCGGCGATCCGCGTGCCGTCCCCGACCGTGACCTGCGGCCCGATGAGGGCGTACGGCCCGACCTCCACCCCGGCGCCCAACTGCGCCGTCGGATCCACGATCGCCGTCGGGTGCACCCGCACCTGCGCCGGTGCGCTCACCGGTCCACCACGGCGGCCATCATCTCCGCCTCGCACACCACGTTGCCATCCACGTACGCCACGCCCTTCATGCGGCACATCTTGCCGCCGAACTTGAGCAGCTCGAGCTCGCACCGCAGCTGGTCCCCGGGGACCACCGGGCGCCGGAACTTCACGTTGTCGAGCGACATGAAGTAGACCACCTTCTCGCGGTGGTCGTCGCCGGTGATGAGCGACATGAGCAGCAGGCCGCCCGTCTGCGCCATCGCCTCGATGATGAGCACGCCCGGCATCACGGGGTGCCCGGGGAAGTGTCCCTGGAAGAACGGCTCGTTGATCGTGACGTTCTTGATGCCGACGATCCGCTTGCGCTCCTCCATCTCGATGATGCGGTCCACCAGGAGGAACGGGTAGCGGTGTGGCATCACGTCCACGATCTGCCGCACGTCCATCAGCGGCCCGCCGGCGCGGACCGCGCGCTGCCGGATGGCGTGGCCCAGCGCCACGTTCCCGCGGTGGCTCGGCTTGTTGGCCACCACGTGGGCGCGGATCCGGCCGCCGACCAGCGCCAGGTCGCCCACGATGTCCCCGGCCTTGTGCCGCAGGAACTCGTCCGGCCAGCGCAGCGTCGTCCCGACCACCCGTGCCTCGTCGAGCACGATCGCGTTCTCCAGCGTGCCGCCGCCGATCAGCCCCCGCGCGCGCAGCGCCTCCAGCTCCCGCGTGAAGCCGAAGGTGCGTGCCCCCGCCAGTTCCGCCTCGAACACCGCGTCCGTCACGTCCCACGTCCCGCTCTGCCGCCCGATCAGCGGATGCGGGAAGTCAATCGTGGCCGTGAGCCGCAGGTCGGGCGCCGGGCCGACGAGGTAGCTCGAGTCCCCCTCCGCGACGGTGAACGCCTCGCGGACCGTGAACTCGTCGGCGTCGCCGCCGTGCTCCACCGGCCCGGCCGACCGCAGCGCGGCGAGGAACGGCGCGAACGACCCGTCCAGGATCGGCGCCTCGGGGCCGCTCAGCTCGATGCGGAGGTCGTCCACCCGGAGCGCCACCGCCGCGGCGAGGACATGCTCCACGGTATGCACCTCGGCGCCGCCGCCCGCGAGCGTGGTGCGCCGCTCGATTCCGGTCACGCTGGCGAGCCGCGCCGCCACCTCGGGCGCGCCGTCCAGGTCGGTTCGCCGGAAGACGATCCCCGCCCCCGGACCGGCCGGCGCGAAGGTGAGCCGCACGGGCGCACCGGTGTGCATCCCGACCCCCTCGAGGGAGGCGGTGCCGCGCACGGTGCGGCGCGGCGTGCCGGCGTTACGGTTCCCTGCCACGCTCGACGAGCTCCTCCAGGTCACCCAGGATCTCCGACACGCGGTAGCCGGCCGCGATGGCCCGCATCGCCTCGAGCCGCGGCCGCGCCGGGTAGCCGAAGAAGGTGGCCCCGGCCGGTACGTCCGCCATCACGCCGCTCTGCGCCGCGATTCGCGCCCGGCGCCCCACCGTCAGATGGCCCGCGAGGCCCACCTGGCCCGCCAGAATCGCCTCGTCCTCCACGTACGAGGATCCCGCGAGCCCCACCTGCGCCATGACCAGCACCCGCGCGCCCACCCGGCAGTTGTGCCCGATGTGCACGAGGTTGTCGATCTTGGTCCCGGGACCGATCACGGTGTCGTCGATGCTGCCGCGGTCCACCGTCGAGTTGGCGCCGATCTCCACGTCGTCCCCGACGACGCAGCGCCCCACGTGCGGGATGCGCACGTGGCCCTCGGCGGTCTGCACGTAACCGAAGCCATCCACGCCCAGGCGGACCCCGGCGTGCAGGATGACCCGGTCGCCGAGGATGACCCCGGGGTACAGCGTTGCGTGCGGGTGCAGCACGCAGTCGTCGCCGATGACGACGCCCTCCCCGACCACGACCCCGGCGTGCACGACCACTCGGTCGCCGAGACGCGCACCCGTCCCGACCACCGCGTGCGGGCCACCGGCGACGTCGGCACCCAGCACCGCGCCCCGGCCG
>CAYLJK010000094.1:0-8261 GCA_964383975.1 uncultured Gemmatimonadales bacterium
GACCTGCTCGAGCTGGTGGCGCAGGTCCTGCACCATCTCCACGGACAGCGCCGCGCGCGCCGCCGGCTTCAGCTCCCCGGTGCGCCGGAAGTGCTCGATCCGCGCGCGCGCCCCCTCGATGGTGTACTTCTCCGTGTACAGCAGGTGCTTGACGAGCATGATCAGCTCGATCTCGCGCCGCTGGTACACCCGGTTGCCCGAGCGGTTCTTGGCCGGGTTGAGGAACCGGAACTGGCTCTCCCAGTACCGCAGGACGTGCGGCTTCAGGTCGGTGAGGGTGCACACCTCGCCGATCGAGAAGAACTCCTGCACCGGGCCCGCGGCCATGGTCATGCGGCCGACTCGCTCTTGAGCGTCCGTTCCATGAGGTCGCTGATCGCCTGCCGCGGCGGCTTCCCCTCGAAGAGCACGCGGGCGACCTCCCGCGCGATGGGCAGCTCCACGCCGGTCTGCTCACCCAGGGCGACCGCGGCGCGGGCCGTCCCGACGCCCTCGGCGACCGACAGGCGCCGCACCATGATCTGCTCGAGGCTCGCCCCCCTGCCGAGCTCGACGCCCAGGCTGCGGTTGCGCGACAGCGGGCCGGTCGCGGTGAGGACGAGGTCCCCCATCCCCGCGAGGCCCGCGAACGTCAGCGGATTGGCCCCCATCCGCACGCCGAGCCGGCTCATCTCCGCCAGCCCCCGCGTGATGAGTGCCGCCCGTGGGTTGTTCCCCAGGCCGAGTCCCTCCAGGATCCCGGCCGCGATCGCGACGACGTTCTTAAGCGCGCCGCCCAGCTCCACGCCGATCACGTCGTCGTTCGTGTAGACGCGGAACTCGTGCGTGCTCAGCGCGCGCTGCGCCTCCGCGGCATCGGCCTCCCGCCCAGCCACGGTGCAGGCCGTGGGCTGTCGTTCGTACACTTCCCGCGCGAACGTCGGCCCGGACAGCGCCACGATGCGGGCCCGGGGCAGCACCTCGGCGAGCACCTCGCTCATCCGCTTGAGCCCGTCCGCCTCCAGCCCCTTGGAGGCGGAGATGATCAGCGCGCCGGGGGCGACGGACGGCGCCGCCCGGGTCATCACGGTCCGCACCGCGTGCGAGGGCGCGACCGACAGCACGACCATCGCGTCCGTCAGCGCTTCCGCCAGGTCCCCGGTCGCGCGCAGCTGCGGGTGCAGCGGCGCCTCGGGGAGGAACAGGTCGTTGCGGTGACGGCGGTTGATCGCCTCCACGACCTCCGCCTCGTACGCCCACACCGTCACCGGGTCACCCTTGCGCGCCAGCAGGTTCGCGAGCGCGGTCCCCCAGCTCCCGGCCCCGATGACCGCCACGCGGGTCACGGCGCGGTCTCCGGGCGGCGCGTGCCGAACCGGTGCTCCGTCCCGGCGAGGAGCCGCCGCACGTTCGTCCGGTGCGTGAACACGATGAACACGAACGTGAGGGCCGCGGCCACCAGCGTCGAGGTCCGCCCCGGATACAGGAACGGCACGCTCGCCAGGAACGCCCCTGCGGCCACCATCGAGCCGAGCGACACGTAGCCGGTGACCTTCAGGACGGCCGCCCAGACCACCGCCGCGACGACCAGGCTGAGCGGCGCCAGCGCGAGGAACACGCCGGCCGCCGTCGCCACACCCTTCCCTCCCCGGAAGCCCACGAACGGCGAGAAGACGTGGCCCAGAACCGCGCACACGCCGATCAGGAGCAGGAGCCATGCCGGCCCCCCGGCGAACCGCGCCGCGAGCAGCACCGGGACGGTCCCCTTCAGCAGGTCGAAGAGACCCACTGGCACGGCGGCCCCGAAGCCCATGAGCCGGTACAGGTTGGTCGCGCCGAGGTTCTGCGACCCGAAGGTCCGGAGGTCCACGCCGCGGCCGATCCGCGCCACGAGGTACGACGTGGGGACGGACCCGAGCAGGTACGCCCCGGCCATCCACAGCAGGTTCTTCACGAACACCGCGGTCACCGGGCCCGCTCCCGCCTGCGTGCGCGGAACCGCACCCGAATCGGGGAGCCGCGGAATCCGAACCGCTCACGCAAGCCGTTGATGAGGAACCGGCGGTAGCTGTCCGGGATCGTCTCCGGCCGGCTCGAGACGATCGCGAAGGTCGGCGGCGCGACGGACACCTGCGACCCGTACAGCAGCTTCACCTCGGCCCCGCCCGCCTGCGGCGGCTGCCGCCGCGCCACCAGTTCGCGCAGTGCGCGGTTGACGTCCGCCGTCTGCACGCGGTGCCGCCGCGCGTCCGCCACCTCGAGGACGGCGTCGAGCACCTTCACGGCGCGCAGGCCGGTGAGGGCCGAGACGAAGATGAACGGGACGTCGTCCAGGAACGGCGCCCGCGCGACCGCCTCGCGGCGGCCCTCCTCGGCCGTACGGTGGTCCTTCTCGACCAGGTCCCACTTGTTCACGGCCACGACCAGCGCGGTGCCCCGCTCCCACGCCTCACCCGCGATCCGCACGTCCATTGTGTGCAGCCCCGACGCCGCGTCCACCACAATCACGCACACGTCGGCCCGCTCGATGGCGCGCTCGGTCCGCAGCGACGCGTAGAACTCCACCGCCTCGTCAATCTTCCCGCGCTTCCGCAGCCCGGCGGTGTCCACGAAGTTGAGCGACCGGCCCATGTAGCGCAGCGGGGTGTCGATCGCGTCCCGCGTGGTCCCCGGCACCTCCGAGACGATGAGGCGGTCCTCGCCAAGCAACCGGTTCACCAGGCTCGACTTCCCCACGTTGGGGCGGCCGATGACGGCGACCTGGATCTCGTCGGCCGCCGGCGGCGCCGGAAGCGGCGGCAGCGCCGCGATCATCAGGTCGAGCAGGTCGCCGATCCCCTTCCCCGTCGCGGCCGACACCGGCACCGGATCGCCGAGGCCCAGCTCGTAGAATGCGAGATGGCTCACGTCGCGCGCCAGGTCGTCCGCCTTGTTCACGACCAGGAGCACGGGCTTGCCCAGCCCGCGCAGGTACGCGACGATCTCCTGGTCCGCCGGCATCGGGCCGCTGAGGGTGTCCACCAGGAAGAGCACCACGTCGGCGGTCTCGACGGCCATGGTCACCTGGGCCCTGATCGCCTGGTCCATCGCCTCACCGGAGGTGGGGAGCAAGCCGCCGGTGTCCACCAGCCAGAAGCCACGACCGTTCCACTCCGCCCGGCCGAAGTGCCGGTCGCGCGTCGAGCCGGGCCGGTCGTCCACGATCGCCCGCTGCCCGCCCACGATGCGGTTGAAGAGCGTGCTCTTGCCCACGTTGGGGCGCCCGATCACGACGACCGCGGCCGCGCGGCTCATGCGACACCCGCGCCCGCGAGCGCGTCCGTGAAGTGATACGACAGGCGGAGCGGCATCGGCGCGGCCTGTTCCAGCGCGGCGACGCTCACGTCGTCCACGAAGAGCCCGTCGCCGTTCACCGCCTCGGCCGGGAGCAGCGCCAGCGCCACATCCCTTCGCCCGGTCAGGGCCGCGCGAAACGCCGCTCCCGGCAGGAGTCCGGCCGTGGTGACCGACGGCCCGTAGTACGGGTTCTCGAGCACCGCCAGCTCGAAGGCCGCACCGGTCGTTCGCGCCAGCACCGGGAGCAGCGAGGGCAACAACCGTCCCATCGCCGTCCCGGTGCACACCAGGATGCGCCTCCCGCCCAGGTCCGGCAGGCGGTCCACCTCCTCCAGGATGAGTTGCTCGAGGTGGCGCACGGAACCCACGCCGTTCTCCACCTGGGGAAAGCCGTCGTACGCCTCGGCCGGCGGGAAGTCGAGCCCCGCCAGCATGTACAGCTCGTCAGCGCCGTACACCCAGCCCTCGCCGCGCTCGGCCCGGCATCGCTCGGCCCAGCGGCGCACCGTCGCTGCCGCCGCCTGCGCCTCCGCCGCCGTGGGGCTGCGGACGAGATCGTGGCGGGAGTGCGCCGTGAGGGCCACCGGCACGACGGAGACCGTGAGGACGACCTCCCCGAGCGCGTACAGATCGCGGAGCGACCGCTCCAGGACCGGCCCGTCGTTCACCCCGGGGACGAGGACGATCTGTGCGTGGAACCGGATCCCGCCCGCCGCGAACATCCGCAGCTGGTCGAGGATGGCCGGCGCCTTCGGGTTGCGCAGCAGCCGGCGCCGCACCGCCGGATCGGTCGCGTGCACCGACACGTAGAGCGGCGAGAGCCGGTACGCGAGGATCCGGCGGACATCCCGGTCCTTCAGGTTCGAGAGGGTCGCGAAATTCCCGTACCGGAAGGAGAGCCGGTAGTCGTCGTCGCGGATGAGGAGCGACCCGCGGGCACGGGCCGGGTTGCCGTCCACGAAGCAGAAGTCGCAGCGGTTGGCGCAGCGGCGGATCTTCGGCGGCTCGAGCGTGAGACCCCACGGCGCATCCGCCGGCCGTTCGATGTCGTACTCGATCTCCTCGCCGGATGGGCGGCGCACCCGGAGCAGGAACGCCTCGTCGGCGGCCAGGTACTCCCAGTCGAGAAAATCCACCAGCTCCTGGCCATCGATGGCCACCAATCCGTCCCCGGGGGCGAGCCCGACCTCCGCGCCGAGGGAACCGGGAGCGACGGCGGACACGGTCAGCATGCGCCGGGACGGAAGACGCGGACGGGGACCGGTCCCCGAAGGGCGGTCCCCGCCGCACAGGAGCGGGCGATGGGAGTCGAACCCACGACGTCCAGCTTGGGAAGCTGGCATTCTACCGCTGAATTACGCCCGCGTACGAGGCGGAAACTAGGCACCCGCCGCCTCGTGTCAAGCATGGTCAGTTCGACCGATAGCGGTACGCGACGACGTCCCGCCCGTTCACCGTCAGGTTGAAATCGTACGAGGACCCCGGCTGTCCGGACGTGTTCAGCGCGGGCAGCTCCACCCGTTCGGTGGCCACGACCTCCCGACGCTCGTTGTAGAACTCCAGCGTCAGCACGAACGCCGGCAGCTCTTGCGCGCGCAGGTTCTGCACGCCGCCCCGGATGGCGACCGTGCTGTCGCCCGGCTCGAAGCGCAGGACCTGGATCTCCCACGCGAGGAGCGAATCCGACTGCGCGAGCGCGCGTACGGTGGAATCCTGATAGGCCAAGACGACCGGACGCAGGCGCCGGAAGGTGGCCGTATCCCGCGCCGCCTGCGCTCGCTCTGCCTCCTGCCGGTATCGCGTCGCCGCCCGCAGGTATCCGCTCGCGAGGAGCCGCAGCGAATGCCGGTTGTTGGGATCCACCGCCACCAGGCGCTTCGCGGCCGCGAGCTCGTTCGCGTCGTCGTTCGCGGCGAGGTAGGCGTTGGTGAGGTTGAAGAGGGCGTCCCGGTTGTGCGGATTGCGGCGCAGCCCCGCCTCGAAGGCCTGGGCCGACTGCGCATAGCGCTGCTGCCGGAACAGCGACACCCCGACGTTGAACAGCTCCAGGGTCGGAACCGAGTCCGGTCGCGACAGGATGGAGTCGTAGATCGCCGCGGCTTCGTCCCCGCGGCCCTGCGCCTGGAGCGTCCCTGCGAGACCCGCCCGCGCCTGCACGTCGTTCGGCCGCTCCGCGAGGTAGTCGCGGTACACGGTCTCCGCCGCCGCGAAACGCTGCGCGCGCTCGAGGAGCCGGGCCGCGTTGAACGCGGCCGTCGAGCGCAGTTCGGCCTGGCGAGGATCCCTCCCCGCCTTCGACGCCAGCCGGAAATAGACGCCCGCGCTATCGTACCGATCCTGGCTCATGAACACCGACGCCATGTTCAGGTACCCGGTCGGATCGTCGCGGTAGATGGCGTTCGACCGCCGGAACAGCACCAGCGCCGAGTCGAACTGCTGCTGTGCCATCAGCGCCACGCCGTCGTTCTGGATCGGCACCCACGCGTTGCGCCGCAGGCGCACGATCTCGCGCTGGCATTCGGGGTCGGTGAGGCGGGACGCCCGTGCCAGGGCGGAATCGGCGCCGACCAGGTCCCCCTGCATCAGGTAGGCCCTCCCGAACAGGAACCACATCGTCATCTGGTCCCCGTCACCGCGCGTCGCAGCCTCGGTCAGCACGCGCACGGCGTCGTTCAGCTGGCGGCGCTTCTGGTCGGCGTAGGTGGCGCGCTCCGCTGCGTCGATGTAGCGCTCGGCGCCGTTGAGGCGGAAGTTCGAGCGGAACCGGAGGTTCCGGCACTGCGGCGGTGCCTCGGGCTGCTGCGCCGCCAAGTCACCGGCTACCACGGCCGATAGGGCAAGGCTGGCCACGGCCGCAACGCGGGTGATCGTCCTCACAATCACTCCTTCAGGTGAGTCTGGTTCGAGGCTCAGTCGGCACCTCTGGGTACAGCGCCGAAGTCCAGTAATCTTAAGCAGTTACCAAACAGCGTCAACAGGTTACTTGAGGTCGCGGCCGTACAGAACGCCGGCCCCGGTGTTGAACAGGACCACAGTTGCGTCCTGCCCGATGGTACCCCGCTCGATCAGCTTCTGCGCCGCCGCCACCACCGCCCCACCCTCCGGGCAGGCATCTACACCCTCCGTGCTGCTCAGCAGGTCCGCTGCGGCCTTCAGCTCGGCGTCGGTGACCGCGACCGCTCCGCCCCCCGACTCCCGGATTCCCCGCAGGATCAGGGCACCGCCCAGCGGCGCCGGGACCCGGAGGCCGGAGGCGACGGTCCAGGGTTCCGGCCACGGCTCGCACCGGTCGGCCCCACGTTCCCACGCCGCCACCACCGGCGCGCACCCGGACGACTGGACCGCGAAGAGCCGCGGCATCGGTCCGTCCACCCAGCCCGCCGCGATCATCTCGCCGAACGCCTTCCACATCCCGATGAGGCCGGTCCCACCGCCGGTCGGGTACAGGATGGCATCGGGGAGTGTCCATCCCAGCTGCTCGGCGATCTCCACGCCGAGGGTCTTCTTCCCCTCGATCCGGTACGGCTCACGCAGCGTGGACAGGTCGAACGCTCCCGACTCCGCCGCCCAGGCCCGCGACAGCCGGCCGCAGTCCCCGATGTGGCCGTCCACGGTGACGACCTCGGCGCCGTACGCCGCCATCTGCGCCAGCAGCGGTGCCGGCGTGGTCCGCGGCGCGAAGACCCGGACGGCCGCGCCGGCCCGCGCACCATACGCCGCGGCCGCCACGCCCGCATTGCCGGCCGTCGGCAGCGTGAAGTGCGTCGCGCCGGCGAGCACGGCGCGCGTGACCGCCGCGGAGAGCCCGCGGGCCTTGAACGAGCCCGTCGGATTCGACGCCTCGTCCTTGATCCACGCTGCACGCAGGCCGAGGCGCGAGCCCAGCCGGCGGCAACGGAGCAGCGGGGTCGTCCCTTCCCCGAGCGACACCGGCTCCTCCCCACCCGCCAGTGGCATCACTGACCGGTAGCGCCACATCCCCGGCGCCCGCGCATCCCATGCCCCCCGGTCGGCCGGCCCCCAGCGGCGGTCATACGTCACCAGCCACGGCGCACCGCACGCTCCGCACACCGTCGGCAGTCCGGCGGCGCCGGCCGTCGCGCCGCACCCGGAACACACAAGGGACCAGTCCATGGACACCACCTGCACGGGGGAGGTCAGCCGCCGGCCCTGAGCGCCTCGGCGATGCGGTGCGCCAGCGCATCGGAGATCCCAGGGACCGCCTTCAGCTCGTCGAGGGAGGCGCTCCTCACGCCGGCGAGCGAACCGAACCGCTCCAGCAGGGCGCGACGCCGCGACGGACCGACGCCCGGGATCTCGAGCAACGCCGACGTCAGCGTCCGCGCCGCGCGGCGCTTGCGGTTGTACGTGACGGCGACCCGGTGCGCCTCGTCACGCGCGCGCTGGAGCAGGCGGAGCGAGGGGCTCCGCCGCGGCAGACGCAGGGGCTCGGCGCGGTCGGGGAGGTGGAGTTCCTCCTCCTTCTTCGCGAGCGCCACGAAGGGGAGGCGCGCGGCGACGGCGTCCGCCGCCGCCAGCGCCGCGTTCAGTTGGCCGCGTCCGCCGTCCACGACGAAGAGGTCGGGCAGCGGCTTCCCCTCCGCGACGCGCCGTCCCACGTACCGCGCCACCATCTCGCGCATCGCGGCGAAGTCATCCTGGCCTTCGACGGTCTTCATCCGGTACGTGCGGTACTCGGCACGCTTCGGCCGCCCGTTCTCGAACCACACGATGCTGCCGACGGTGTCCTTCCCCTGCGCCGTCGAGATGTCGGCGCACACCAGGGAGCGCGGCACCGCCGAGAGGCCGAGGTCGCGTCCCAGGGCGTACACGGGGTCGTCGGCGCGCTCGCCACCTTCGAGGCTCTCGAGGCGGAGCGTCTCGAGCAGGTGGACGGCGTTCTGGTCCGCGAGGTCGGCGAGCCGCCGGTACAGGCCGCGCCGCGG
>CAYLJK010000095.1:0-8259 GCA_964383975.1 uncultured Gemmatimonadales bacterium
ACGACCAGACGATCGGCGTCCCCGGGATCACGACGCCGTTGGCGTCGCGGGCCACCGCGACGAAGACGGCGGTGTCGCCGAAGGACACCTCCGAGGGCGCCGTGACGAACACGACGTCCGCGGCATTGGCGCCGACGCCCGTGTACGTCAGCGTCGGCGTCACTGCGGGGGGGATGATGCCGCCCGTCGTCGCGGTGACCGGGACGGGGCCGGCGGCGAAAACGGTGTCGCCGGCCGGCTCGTCAATGAGGCGCAAGAACAATGAAAGCGCCTCGCTCGACCCGCTCACCGGGACGCTGAGTTGGAGCAGCAGGCTGTCCGCCGTCGGCGGGAAGTCCACCAGGGTATCGAGCGCGACGTCCCCGGAGGTACGCACGAGCCGCACCCGCACCCGGTCCACCTCGACGAGTTGGAGCGCGGCCGGACTGGCGAAACGCGGCGCGATCGCGACCTGGCCTCGGCGGTACTCGCCAGGGCCGGTCGCGTCGTGGAAGCAGCTCACCAGGAACAGGGCTGCCGCCAGACCGAAGGTCCGTCGGACGAAGCGGCGATCCATTGGGGAAGTGCTTGCAACATGCGGTGCGACGGCACCGCCGTCAAACCCCCGGCTCCCCGGCCGCGGCGCCGTGTGACCTGCGTCACACGGGCCGGTTGACGGGCCCCGGCCGCGGGGCCAGTCTTCGCCCATGGACCCCGCCGTCACCTATGAGCTGCTGCGCTCGCTGACGTCCCCGGTCGTCGCCGTGACGTCGCGGCGCGGCGACAAGCTCAACGGCATGATCTCGGACGGCGCCGTGCGCGCCTCCATCGTCCCCGACGTTCCGCGCCTCGGCATCTTCATCCACAAGTTCAACTTCACGCACGATCTCATCCACGACAGCGGGCGGTTCGGCCTGCATGTCCTGCACACCGGCCAGCTGGAGCTGGTGCACCGCCTCGGCTGGTACAGCGGCCGGGACACCGACAAGCTCGCCGAGGTCCCGCACCGGCTCGGCCGCACCGGGGTGCCCATGCTGGAGGACTGCTGGGCGTGGTTCGAGTGCACGGTGGCGAACGTGATGGACACCGGCGCCTCGACGTTCTTCATGGGGGACGTGGTGGAGGCCGGCCGCGGCCCCGGGCTGGTAGTGCTGGAGCCCGCCTACCTGCGCACGCACATTTCGGAAAAACTGCAGCGCCAATACATGGCGAAGCTCGGCGAGGCACAGGCCCGGGCGCGAGAGCTGATGGGGACGATGCGGAGCATCTGGCGGGGATCGGGAACGGGGGATTGGGACTCGGCGGGCTGAGCCATTCCCGACTCCCGAACCGGATTCCCGGACTAGATCCTGAAGTAGTACACGAACTTCCCGATCGCCGCGCTGCGCAGGGGGCGGCGCCACGGCACGCCGCCGTCGAGCCACGTCGGCCACGTCGCGTTCCAGACCACGTACGCGTCCATCCCAGGGCGCGGGATCCAGTGGAGCCGGGCGTTCACTGCGAGGCGCTCCGACTCGTTGTTCCACTGGAGGAACAGCGTGGTGTTGAGGCGCGGACTCGACGCGTAGTCGAACCGGAGGCGGAACAGCCGCGTGGTGAAGTTCCCGCCCGGGAGCCGGACCCGCTGCACCTCGCCCTCGACGGCGGCGATGACGTGCGGCGCCCACGCGGCCGCGACCGCGAGTTCGTACGCCTCGCCGGAGCCGTCGTAGAACTGCCCGACGCTGAACCCGCTCTCGACCTGTACCGGTCGGCCGGCCGAGCTCTCGAACCGCACCTCCGCGCGGTTCCATCCGTACGAGCCCGCAGGAACGTCCACCCCCGGGACCATCTCGAACGGCTCCCGCGGCCGGTCCTCGCCGCGCTCGTACTGCAGGCTGAACTCGTCTCCGCTCTCGAATTCGATGCCCAGGGGCTGCACCTCGACCTCGGCGTTGTCGAGGCGGCCCTCGAGCGACCAGGTGACGTCGGCCTCGAGGAGCGTCAGACGGAGCCGGCGGATCCCCCAGCGGTGCGGGCGCGGGAAGAACCGCAGCCCCACGAACGACCGCCAGATGCCGTCCTGGCGCACGAAGCCGAGCGCCGGGTCGTAGCCGCGCTCGATGCGCGTGAGGTTCACCACGTGGTCCGCGTTGTCGTTCGGGTAGTCGAGCGTGAGCGCCCACGCGGACGCGGCGCGCGTCGAGTCGCCGCGGTCGCTCACCGCGACCCAGCCGAGGGGGATGAGGTTCTGCCCGCCGACGACGAGCGGGAGGTTGAAGTCGAGCCCGCCGCCCAGGCGGGTCCCGGTGATGCCGGGGCCGGCCTGCCCGGTCGCCATCGCGCCCACGTAGCCGCGCGCCAGCACGTCGTGCTTCACGCGCGCGACCACGTCGAACGCGTCCTCGACGCCGCCGGTGCGCGCCGCCATCAGGCCGATGCGGTCGGGGCCCACGCGGCCGCTGAGCCGCAGGCCAGCCACGATCGGCACGGGCGAGCCGTCCTCCGCCAGGCCGATGCGCCGGCTGTTGAAGAGTTGCGTCCGCGCCGCGGCGCCGAGCGCGAACGTGCCAGCGGCCTCCAGGAAGAAGTCGCGCTTCTCCGGGAAGAAGACGGGGAAGCGCGACAGGTTCACGACCTGGTTGTCCACCTCGACCTGCGCGAAGTCCGTGTTGGCGGTGACGTCGAGGTTGAGCGTGGGCGCGACGGCGAGCTTGCCGTCGAAGCCGATCCGCATGTCCGCCGTCGCCGGGGCGATCACGCTGTCCGCGCCCGCACCGTCGAAGGCGCGCGCGTCGCCTTCGACCGAGCCGGCCAGGTACGGCCGGCCCTCGAAGCGCCGCCGCGGCGGCAGGTCCGGCGGCACGAGGAGCGCGCCCTCCTCGGCCTGGAAGAGGAACCCCTGCTGGCGCCGCCACGCCCGCCAGAGCGCCTCCTCGTTGGTGCGCCGGATGTAGCGCCCCACGTTCATCCCCCAGGCCTCCGCGCCGCGCGGGTACCGCAGCACCTGCCACGGGATGACCAGCTCGGCGGTCCAGCCGCCGGGGCCCACGTGCGCCCGGGCATCCCACCAGCCGTTCCAGTCCTCGGCGATATCCTCCTGGTTCACGACCTCGCCGTCGGCGATGGCACCGTTCGGGTTGACGAAGAAGACGTACCCCGACCGGCGGTCGAACTGTGGATCGAGCAGCAGCGCGACGTAGTCGTCCGAGTCGAAGTCCGCGTCACGCCGGAGCTGCGTGCGGCGGACATCGCCGGCCTGGCGGTCCTGGTTCCAGAAGGCCACCCAAAGTCCGTGCGCCGTGGCGAGGAAGCGCACGACGGTGCGCTCGCTCGCCGGCGCGCCTTCGACCGGGTTCTGCTGGCGGAAGTCGGTGATCGAGTCCGCGGACGCCCACGCGGGCTCGTCGGGGATCCCGTCGAGCCTGAGCTCCTCCGCTGCGCGCACGACTCGCACCGCTGAGCCGGCGGCGGGACCCTGCGCCCGCAACCCCGCGGCCCCCGGCAGCAGGAGGAGCGCCACGGCGGCCGCGCCGCGCCGCCCCATCACCCATCACCCCTCACGTCTCGCCCCTCATCCATCACGTCCCTGACGATCCCCCACGCCGTCCGCACCGTCTCCCGCGTCGTGCGCAGGTTCCCGACCGTGAGCCGGATGACGTACCGGCCCCGCAGCTTCGTGTGCGAGAGGAACACCGGCCCTCGAGCGTTCACCTCCGCGAGCAGCCGCTCGTTGAACGCGTCCTGCGCCTCCGGGGTCCCGGGCGGCACGGCGCGGAAGCAGACGGTGCTGAACGGATGCGGAGCGCACAGCTCCAGGCGCGGGTCAGCGCGGAGCCAGCCGGCGAACTCCTGCGCCATCGCGCAGTGCGCGCGGATGCGCTCCCGCAGCCCCTCCGCCCCGAACGCCCGCAGGACGAACCACAGCTTCAGCGCCCGGAAGCGGCGCCCGAGCTGCGGCCCGTAGTCCATGAGGTTGGTGGCGCCGTCGCTGGTGCGCAGGTACTCCGGCGTGAGAGCGAACGCGGCGCGCAGCGCATCGGGGTCCCGCAACAGGAGCGCCGAGCAGTCCACCGGCGTGAAGAGCCACTTGTGCGGGTTCACCACGATCGAGTCGGCGCGCTCCCACCCGGCCAGGAGCGTCCGGTACTCCGGGCACACCGCGGCGGCGCCGGCGTAGGCCGCGTCCACGTGGAGCCACAGCCCCTCCCGGGAGGCGACGTCGGCGATCGCGGCGAGCGGGTCCACGCTGGTCGTGGACGTCGTCCCCGCGGTCGCGACGATCGCGATGGGGCGCCGGCCCGCGGCGCGGTCCGCCGCGATGCCCGCAGCGAGGGCCGCGGCGTCCATCCGGAAGGCGTCGTCGGTCGGGATCTTGCGGAGCGCCTCCTGGCCGAGGCCGAGGGTGATGACGGCCTTGTCAATGGAGGAATGCGCCTGCTCGCTTGCGTACACCGTGAGCGGCGCGCCGCCGGCGAGCCCGCGCGCGCGGATGCCCGGGTCCGCCCGGTGCCGGGCCGCGGCCAGCCCCAGCATCGAGGAGATGCTCGCCGTATCGTTGATGTGACCGATGAACCCCGCGGGCAGGCCGAGCAACTGCCGCAGCCAGTCGAGGACGGTCTCCTCCAGCTCCGTGGGCGCGGGGCCGGTGCGCCACAGCATCGCGTTGACGTTCAGCCCCGCCGCCAGCAGCTCGCCGATGATGCCCGGCGCCGAGCCGGTGATGGCGAAGTAGGCGAGGAAGCCGGGGTGGTTCCAGTGCGTGACGTTCGGCTCGATGAGGCGCCGGTAGTCCGCCAGGAGCGCGTCGAGCGGCTCGGCGTGCTCCGGTGGCGCCGGAGGCAGCTGCCGGCGCACGTCGCCGGGACGCAGATGGGGGAGGACCGGGTAGTCGCTGACGCGCTCGAGGTAGTCGGCGACCAGGTCGGCGGCCTCGTGGAGACGGCGGCGGAACTCGGCTCCGGGGATATCGGCGCTCACCGCGCAACGTTAACATCCGCACGCATGCGTCGCATCCTCACCGCGCTCGTATTCGGCCTGGTCCCGCGGCTCGCCGCGCAGCAACCCAGCGCTCCCCGCGACAGCGTGCCGACCCGCCTGGAGCCGCTCACGGTCACCGCCGAACGGGCGTCCCGCTCGCAGTTCGACGTGCCGGCCGCGGTCACGGTCGTGGACGCGGCCGCGCTCGCGACCGAGCGGGGCGCGGGACTCGACGAGGGCCTCCGATTCGTGCCGGGGATCGTCGCGCAATCGCGCGCGGGCGGAAGCGACGTGCGCATCGTGATCCGCGGCTTCGGGGCGCGTGGCGCCGGCGACCGCTCCAACGCCGGCACGTCCCGGGGCGTCCGGATCCTGGTGGACGGCGTGCCCGAGACAGAGCCGGACGGGCGGACGTCGTTCGACAACGTGGACCTCGGTCTCGCCGACGGCATCGAGGTCGTGCGGTCGAACGGCTCGGCACGGTGGGGCAACGCGGCTGGAGGGGTGGTGAACATCTCCACCGTGCCGCCGTGGGACGCCTCACGCCTCACCTGGCGCTCCGCGCTCGGGAACTTCGGCTTCCGGCGCCACGTCGTCCAGGCGGCCGGCCGCCTCGGCGGCGCGCAGCTCTACGGCGGCCTCACGCACGGGGGCCTCGACGGCTGGCGGGACCACGCGGACGCCCGCCGCACGCTGCTCAACGTGGGCGCGGGGTTGCGCCCCGACCCGCGCACGGAGGTGCGCGTGCAGCTCCTGGCCAGCGACAACCGCTTCCGCATCCCCGGGCCGCTCACGTGGAGCCAGGTCGAGACCGATCCGACACAGGCGAATGCGACCTACGCGAACCGAGACGAGCGGCGCCACAACCGGATCGCCCGCCTCGCCGTGGCGGTGGAGCGCGCCACGTCGGCGCCCGGTGCCGTCACGGCGATGGTGTACGTCGCCCCCAAGAACCTCGAGCGCTCCGAGCGCGGCACCTACCGCGAGTTCGACCGCGTGCACGTGGGGGCGACCGCGGGCTGGCGGCGCGAGCTGGCGCTCGCTGGCGGGCGGCGGCTCCGGTTCGCGGCGGGCGGCGACCTCGCGTTCCAGGACGGACCGGCGCGGTTCTGGACGCTCGGTCCCGGAGGGACGAAGGGCGGCACGCTCGTCACGGACAAGAACGAGGGTGCGCTCACCGCGGGCGTGTACCTCGAGGGGACGCTGACGGCCGGCCGGTTTGCCGCGACCCTGGGCGGCCGCTTCGACGACATTCGCTACTCCCTCACCGACCGGCTCGAGCCCCGGCTGAACGATGCCCGCCACTTCCGCGGCGTCACCCCCAAGGCCGGCCTGAACTGGCGGCTCGCGCCGCTGCACCACGTCTACGCGAGCATCGGCGGCGGCGTCGAGGCACCGGCCGCGAACGAGACCGATCCCGCTCCACTGGGCGGGCAGGACACGCTCACCGGGCTCAACCCGCTCCTCGAGGCCATCCGCAGCACCACCTGGGAGATCGGGACGCGGCGCCGCGTGGCGCCCCGCGGCGGCTGGCTGCGCGACGCCGGCTACGACGTGGCGCTGTACCTCACCACGGTGCGCAACGAGATCGTCCCCTACGACGGTGGCAGGTACTACCTCACGGCGGGGAGCGCCCGGCGCGCGGGCCTCGAGGTGGCGGGCCACGCGACGGCGACGATCGGCGCCACGGCGCAGCTGTCGGTCACCGTCCAGCGGCACCGCTATCGCGCCTACGTCGTGGACTCGGTGTACTACGGCCGGCCCGGCGCGTTCGCGGACTATGGCGGCCACCGCGTCGTCGGGGTGCCGGAGGTGCTCGCCGCCGCCGGCCTCGGCTACCGTCCGCCAGGCGTCCCCGTGGACGCGCGCTTCACGCTCGAGCACACCGGCCGGTACTTCGCCGACGACGCGAACACCGTCCGCGTTCCCGCCTCGACCATCCTCAGCGTGAGTCTCGGCACGGCGGGCGCTGTGCGTTTCGGCGGCGGCGTGGGTGTCACCGCCACCGTGGCCGTCCGCAACCTCACCGACCGCCGCTGGATCGGCTCGGCCTTCCTCAACCCGAATCGGTCGGCGGGCGAGGCCGTGGCCTACGAGCCGGGCGCGCCGCGCACGGTCACGGTGAGCGCGGGCGTGGTGAGGATGAGGACCTGAGAGACGTGAGCGGTGATGGATGAGGGGCGATTGGCGGGACGTGAGGAGTGAGACATGCGATGGATGCGGCAACGCGGAAAGGAGCCGAGCAGCTACCTCACTCGTTCGCCCCCACATCACCGCGTGGCGCCGGCAACCGTGATCTCCCGAGCGACGGCGCTGCGACGGTCGCGAGAGGGCCGGCATCCCACGGGCATGGGTCCGCTCCGCGACGTCTCGGACTGCAACGCGAGCCGGCCTTTCCTTGACAGCCTTGCACGTTGCCCGGACTGTACAGGTCCGCTTTCCACCCCTGAGGTCCCGATGCGCCGACGGTCCATCGTCTCCCTGCTGTCGCTCGTTGCGCTCGCTGCCGCCCCGGCGTCCGCCCAAGTCGCCGCACGGCTGTTCCGTCAACCCGACGTCTCCGCGACGCACATCGTCTTCGTGTACGCGGGAGACTTGTGGCTCGTGCCCAAGGCCGGCGGCGAGGCGCACCGGCTCACGACGCCGCCGGGCGAGGAGAGTTTCCCGCGCTTCTCTCCCGATGGCTCGTTGATCGCGTTCACCGCCGCCTACGACGGCAACCAGGACGTGTACGTCATCCCGACCGCGGGTGGCCAGCCGACGCGGGTCACGTGGCACCCCATGGCGGACCGGCTCGTGGACTGGTACCCCGACGGGCGCTCGCTCCTCGTCGCGACCTCGATGACGAGCGGCCGCCAGCGCTATAGCGAGCTGTACCGCATCAGCGCCAACGGCGCCGGGCTGCCGGTGAAGCTCCCCATTCCCTATGGTGAGTTCGCGGCCCTCTCGCCGGACGCGCGCCAGGCGGTGTACATGCCGCAGAGCACCGACTTCCGCACCTGGAAGCGGTACCGCGGCGGCTGGGCCCCCGACCTGTGGCTGTTCGACCTCACGACGTTCGCGTCGGAGAACCTCACGCGGTTCGTCGGCAACGACGCCCAGCCGATGTGGGCGGGCCGGCGGCTCTACTTCCTCTCGGACCGCGACGCCGCCCAGCGCAACAACATCTGGGTGATGGAGCTGGACGGCCGTCAGCCCCGCCAGCTCACCCGGTTCACCGACTTCGACATCACCTTCCCCGCCATCGGCCCGCAGGACATCGTCTTCCAGGCCGGCGGGCGGCTGCACTTCCGCGAACCTCGCGGCGATGGCGGCATCCGC